>JACPQK010000122.1 GCA_016190535.1 Chloroflexota bacterium
ACAATCTCATTTTATGTGTTATACAGACTCTGTCAAGGGCTACGGATAATCTGTCAAGAAGGGGGAGGGGTGCGTTTTATGCCTAATCGGACTAGGCGTTGTTGCTAATTAGTTGCAGCGGGGCTACGCCGGGGCCGGGCCTAACAGGGCCGCTACACCGAGTCCTAGATCGGACCTACAAACCAATTCGCATCAGAGTGGAGCCCTCGGACCCCTGTACGTGGCCCCGTGTCGCCTCAATTGGAGGGGCGTGGTTGTTAGCCCGTTTTGGCATATTTGTCAAGCCCCTCTGTCATCCTTCTTGACATGTTTGTCAATAGATGTTTAACTAAAAGTGGTCGGTAGGGCTGCAGTTAAATTAGCCCGAGGGAGTCTTCCCGCCGACCGCCCTTTTTTGTACAATCTTCGCGTGTACATTCTATACTTGGACGAATCTGGGACACATGGCGAGGCCAATTACTTTGTGTTGGGTGGCCTGGCTGTTTTTGAGCGCGAAATCTATTGGTTTAGCCAGGACTTAGATAACCTGCAGAATGAGTATTTCCCGGACATACTGGAGCCAGTGTTCTTCCATGCCGCAAGGCTCAACGTTCGCGAGGGGGAAGAGGTAGAAGCGCCTTGGAACAGATTAGGCGCTCAACAGCGGCGTCAACTGAAAACGCGCGTGTATGATGTCATAGGAAACAGAAAGGGCATCCTCTTTGGCTGCGCTGTGGAAAGGCGTTTCTACGACCTGCGCAAGGAGGACCCCTACGAGCGTGCGTTTGAGGACCTCATAAGCAGGTTCGACATGTTCTTGAGCCGCATGAACCGGCTGGCTGTGAACGAGGGCAGAGAGGA
This sequence comes from Chloroflexota bacterium, assembly GCA_016190535.1. The sequence goes on from JACPQK010000122.1 coordinate 841, forward strand.
ACAGCGTGGCCTCGTGGTACTAGCTCAATCCAGCTATCAGAAGACCATTGCGCTATTAGGCCAGCGCTTGCATGGGCACGGAACTCGCTGGGGATCGTTGCACAACGTTACCGATGTGCCCCTATTTGCCCCGGCGCGCGATACACGCTTGCTCCAATATGCCGATTTTATCTCCAACGCTATTTATGGCAGATACAGCGCCGGGCTAACCAGGGATTTCGACTTGATCGCGGGAAAGTTCGATCAGGATGGTAATGTGCTTCATGGACTAGCACATCTGTCGATGAACTCATCCTGTGCGTGTATCGCTTGCTTTAGTCGGCGAAGTCGGCAACCTACCCTTCCGCTAGGATAGGGTGTAGCAAACAACGAACTGACAGGTCTTTGAGCCTGAAGTAGGCCTCGCAGCTCAGTGGAAGGGTCATCTTGCTCTCCCATAGGGTTGGAGACCACGGCCAGGTCCTAGTCCTTACCCAGCAACTCATATGCGTTCAGCCCTTTCAGGGTAGCCACCACCCAATTGGCGACCGACAGCCGCTCTGGGGAATGGGTGGTGGCCACGGCCAGGCAGCGCATGCTCGCCGCCAGGGCCGCCTGGATGCCTGCCGGGGAGTCTTCTATCACCAGGCAGGCATGGGGAGCTACCTCCAAGAGATGGGCCGCTTTCAAGAACCCCTCCGGGTGCGGCTTGCCCTGGGTTACGTCCTCCCCTGCCACAGTAGCGCGGAAGTAGGGGGCGATCCCCAGACTCCCCAGGACCAGGTCTATATTCTCCCGGGTGGTGGAAGACACCAGCGCCTGGATGCAGCCGGCGTCCAGCAGTGAGCGCACTAGGGGGACTGCCCCGGGCAGCGGGACGATGCGGCCAGCCACAAACCTCCGGAAGAGCTCCTCCTTGCGCTGGGAGAGCCGGGCCACCTCCTCATCGGGCATATCAGGGCGGAAGAGGCCCCGGATGATCTCCCGGTTCCTCAGCCCGAAGCTAGCCCGGAACCGGGCCTCGGTAAGGGACCGGCCCTGCTCCCGGGTGAGCGCCTGCCAGGCTTTCAGGTGATATGGCCCGGAGTCTACCAGCACCCCATCCAAGTCCCAGATAACCGCTTGGACCCGAAAAGGAAAAGGGTAGCCTGTTGGGGCTACCCTTTTCTCCTGACCTCGCGCGCTTAGCGAGGGGCTACTGAACGCATGCGGGAGAAGCAATCGCTACAGTATACTGGGCGTCCCTGCCTGGGCTCGAAGGGCACCTGGGTCTGGGCACCGCAGGATGCACAGGTCGCAGGGTACATTTCCCTTTCCCGTCCGCCGACGCTGGAACCGCCCCGGCTGCCGAAGCGCTGGCTCCTACGGGCCTCTCGACACGTAGGACAACGCTTGGGCTCGTTGACGTAGCCGCGGGAAGCAAAGAACTCCTGCTCGCTAGCGGTGAACACAAATTCGGCACCACACTCAGCACAGGTCAGCGTCTTGTCCGCTGGGCTCATGGATGACCTCCTCTTGGGTTATTGGCTCGGTTGCTCTTGGGTCATCCAGTGCCCGGGACAGGTGAGAGACCGCCGGTTGTGATGTGCCCAGAGAATCAGCCTGCTTATATCGACCGCCCCGTATCATAGACCCCCCTTTAGCTATTTGTCAAGGAGTTGCCCCAAGGGGCTGGTAGTATGGGGGCACTTTTTTACAATCTATTGACCTTTCCTGGGGCTTACGGCCAGCCGCTGGGAAAGGCCTATGCACCTCCCCTTCCCTAAGAGGCGGGCCGGGCCCCATCCGCCATGCCGTAGATGCTCCGTATGCTGGTCAGGTGCTCCGCCCGGAATAGCCCGGAGGACGTGCCCAGGATGAACCTGCCCCCCTGGCTGAGGTCCCTCACCTTCGCTTGGAAGGCGGCTATCTGGGCAGGGCTTGCGGAGGAGCTATCGAGAAGTTCCTGACTAACTCCACCAAGGAGTAAGAGCTTTCCCCCCCACTGCTGTTTCAAGGAAAGCACGTCCAGGGCGGACTCGTCGCAGCCGAACAGTCCGTCCCAGCCTGCGGCTACCAGGTCGGGGACCAGGCCTGTGATGTTGCCCTCGGAGTGGACCCAGGCCAGGGCAGCGCCCCGGTGGATGCGGTGGCAGAGCCGGGCATGCAGGGGCAACAGGCACTCCCGCAGGTCGCGGGGGCTGAGGTAGGTTGAGCGTTGGTAAGCCAGGTCCTCCGCCAGGACCAGGACGTCGACGTTCAACTCCAGGCATTGCGCCAACAGCCGCTCTACCTCCTCCCCCTCCCGCTCCAGCTCCACCCGGAATAGCTGGGGCCGGGCCTTGGCCCGAGCCAGCAGGGGCCGCAGTCCACCCCGGTGAACGAGGCGCTGGAAGGGGCCATCCACCACCAGGCCGGAGAAAAAAGGGAGGCCGCGCACGAAAGGGGCCACCTCGGATATCTGGAAGTAGCGATAGCAGTAGGGGGATGGGGAGGGAGCGACAGGGGCCACGGGCAGGAACAGGGCGTCCATGCCCAGCTCCGCTGCCAGACGGATATGCCCCTCCACGCTGTCAGGCAGGTGGCAGGCGGCGAGGACCTCGGACCCCAGCCAGGGCTCGCCCCGGCAGGGAGGGACTGCGGTCTGGCCTGCCAGGGCCGCCTTGACCCTCTCCTTCCCCTCCATAGTACTTTCCGGACGTGCTCCCGCTAGGCCGGAGAATCCCTGTGGTCGGGGAAAAGGGTGGCCTGGATGAAGACCTCCTGGAAGTCCTTCTCCGAGGCCAGCTCCACGTACTCCACCCCCTGGACGATCTCTAAGGCCCGCGCCCGTCTCTCGTGGTTCACCAGGGCGATGCAGGCCCCCGCACCGGCGGCATTGCCCACCATATGTACCTGCTCTGGAGCACAGGGCGGGAAGAGGCCCAGGATGGAAGCCTGCTGAGGGTCCAGGCTGTTGCCGAAGGCCCCTGCCAGCAGTATCCGCTCAGGCCGCTCCAGGCCCATGTGGCGCATCAGGACCTGGGCGCCCGCGGAGAGGGCTGCCTTGGCTACCTGCACGGCCCTGATATCCCGCTGCGTGAGCACGATGTCCCTGCCCAGGGCCGCGTCCTGGTCCCAGACCAGGACGAACTCCCCCTCACCCCCGGGCCCTCGGCGGAGGCGGGGCGAGGAGATAGCAACGTTGAAATTGCCCCTGGGGAGGATTATGCCGGCCTTCAACATCTCCGCAACAGAGCTGATAACCCCTGTACCGCAAAGGCCCTGGGGCCTGGTAGGGTGAAGGGAGCCGTTCTCCCCTATCGCGCTGTATGCCACCTCGTAGGTCCGGGGGTCGATCCGCCACGCCTCTATTGCTCCCTCGCCGGCCCTCATCCCACAGCTTATGTGGCCGCCCTCGAAGGCCGGCCCGGTGGCACAGGAGGCCGCTACCATCCTTCCCCTGTGGCTCAAGACCAGCTCCCCGTTGGTCCCGATATCTATCACCAGAGTGGCGGCTTCTTCGTTCTGAGGATCCTCAGCCAGCAGCACGGCCACTGTATCTGCCCCCACAAAGCCGCCCACAAGGGGCAGGGTGTGGACATAAGCCCCCTTGGCCCAGCTAAGGCCCAGCTCCCGCGCCTTCACATCCAGAGGCTGTCTGAGCACAGGGGAGTAAGGGGCCTGGGCCAGGCCGTCCGGGGCCAGCCCCAGGGCAAGGTGGTGCATGGCGCTATTGCCCACCATGACCCCGTCCAGGACATCGTCGACCTTGATATCCCCCTGCCGCGCCACCTCCGCCGTTAGCTCGTTTATCCCTCCGATCACCAACCTCTGCATCTTATCCAGCCTACGCTGGTCCCCGGAGACATAGGTGATCCGGGAGATCACGTCGTAACCGAAGTCTTGCTGGGGGTTGGCGGTGGAGGCCGCGGCCACAATACTACCGGTGACCAAGTCGCAGAGGTAGGCCGCCAGGGTTGTAGTGCCGATATCTACCGCCAGCCCGTAGCAGGCCTCCCGGACCCCCGGGGCCACATCTATGATCTCCTGCCCTTGCCATACGGTGGCAGTTATCTCCCCCTGGCCCTGGCCCATGGCCCGGGGGAAGTCGTGCAGGGCCAGCGGGTCGATACGCAGACCTTTCAGCTTGTAGACTCGTCTTAGCTCGGCCAGCAGACCTTCCAGGCTACGCCCCCCGCCGGGACCATCTTGCAGGAATACGGGATAGGTAACCACCGCGGGCTTCACCGGGATAGCCTGCTGGCGGACCGTCTTCCGCAGCAGTTGCCTTTGTCGCAGGCTGGCCGCCGGCACCTGGACCACCAGATCGCCTCTTACCCGGGCGCAACAGGCCAGCCTGGTCTCTTGGCCGTAGCGAGGGACCAGGAGACGGCTTTCCTCGGAAGTCCGGGGGGATAGATGGTCGGACCGGGAGTGGAGCGCTTCAGGATCGAAGTAGCCCTCTACCACGTTTACCCGGCACTTGCCGCAGATGCCTCTGCCGCCGCAGGAGGACTCCAGTTCTATTCCCAGGAGCCGGGCCGCCCGGAGCAGGGTGGTGCCTGGGTCCACCTGACAGCTCAGCCCGGAAGGCTGGAATATTATCTTTGGCTGGTCCATGTCATTGACTATCGGGGGAGAGGTCTAACCCAGGGCGCGCCGTTTGCGGGCGGCACGGCAGGGAGAACGAAGGCCACGAACACCGACCAGGGCAACATGCAACTGCGGCAGCGCATGTGCTACCTCGCTTGGTGTCGGGTCTGCTATGCCTGCTGACTGGTCCCTCCGCTTGCCCTGGTGCTCTGTGCCCACCCAGGATAGCTTCACCCATTATCCGTGTCAATGATATGTGCCCGTCCGTAGTCCGTGAATGGGGATTACCGACTGTCAGTGCGGGCAAAGGCTGGGACGGTCGGGTTTCTTAACCCGACCTACAGATCAAATCGCTATTCTCGGGGCGAACTCAAGGTATTGACCTTTAGCGGCACAGGCGTTAATATAGCAGCAGCCAGAGACAGCGGGCGGCCCCCAGGGCCTTAATGCTGCCCCGCCGAGGCGGATGAGGACTAGGTAGGTCCCTGGGCTTTGGCTGTCCAGGGACTTTCTTTATGCCTGGCCCGAAAGGAGAGATATGCCCTCTCAGGAAAATGTGAAGGAAGTAGCCGAACTGGGGGAGCTCCTGGCCGCAGCCCCGGTGGTTATCGCCACCGGCTACCGGGGTATGAAGGTGGCCGAGCTGGTCCAGCTCCGCAAGCAGCTTCGGGCACAGGGGCTGCGCTACAGGACGGTGAAGAACACCCTGGCCCGCCTGGCGGCTGAGCAGGTAGGCAAAGCGGAGCTGGCCTCCCTGCTCCGGGGACCCACTGCCCTGGCCCTGGGCTCTGCCGATCCCGTGGCCTCCGCCAGGACATTGCTGGAGTTCATCCGCAGCACCAAGCTGCCTCTGGAGATCTACGGGGGCCTCATCGACGGCCACCGGTATTCCTCCGAACAGATCGAAGCCTTTGCCACATTGCCGCCCCGGGAGGTGCTCCTGGGCCAGGTGCTGGGCAGCCTCCAGGCTCCCCTTACGGGTCTGCTGGGCGTGCTGTCTGCCAGCATACAGAACTTTCTCTGGCTACTACAGGCCAGGGTACAACAACTAGGAGGTGCGCATGACCACTAAGGAAGAGATCGTCTCCGCTATCAAGGGAATGACGGTAATAGATCTCGCCGAGCTTATCAAGGCCCTGGAGGAGGAGTTGGGCGTCAAGGCAGCGCCTGTGGCCGTGGCCGCCGGGCCAGCTTCTGGCGCAGCCGCAGCAACCGCCGCCCCCGTCGAAGAGAAGACCGAGTTTACCGTGATTCTCAAAGAGATTGGCCCCAACAAGATCAACGTCATCAAGGCGGTGAGGGAGCTTACCACCCTGGGCCTCAAGGAGGCCAAGGACCTGGTAGAGGCAGCCCCCAAGCCAGTGAAGGAAGGCATCTCCAAGCAGGAGGCCGAGGCTGCTGCCGCCAAACTCAAGGA
>JACPQK010000124.1 GCA_016190535.1 Chloroflexota bacterium
AAGCGGGGCTTTGCCTGAAAGTCATCCTGAAGGAGTCCACCGCAGGCGGGCGACCGCAGAATCTGCGTTTCTCAAGTGCAGGCGTAGACGCTCTCCTGAGCTTAGCGAGGGCTCCTTCTCTGCGCTAGGGTTGCAGCTCAGAAGCTCCCAGGTTCCTCTGGGGCACCACGCGGTTGAATACAGACATTTCAGATTGTCATTGCGAGGATCCCTTCCCCTGGAAGGGCGGCGAAGCAATCCCCTTAATCAATGGTGAGATTGCTTCGACTCCGCCTTTGGCGGATGGTCTCGCAATCTGTCATGAGTATTCACATCCTCACCATGAAACATGAAAATCACCCCTCTCTCCCCTGGAGGGAGAGAGCTAGAGTGAGAGGGAGGCTGGACGTTGCCAAAGGCGAGCCTCACCCTCACCTACACCTCTCCCATCGAGGGAGAGGGGGACACCACCCCCATTTTCAGGGTAATGACGTTGAGGAGCGCTATGTTCTGGATAATGACAGAAAACGGTGCCCTCTGGGGCTTTTGAGGCAAGGCTACTAAGGGGGAAGAGGTGCTGATGCTAGCGGGCGACGATGTTGACCAGCCGCCCCGGCACGTAGACTACCTTCACTACCTCTTTGCCATCCAGGTAGGAACGTACCTTCTCCCCGTTCAGGGCCAGCTCCCGGGCCTGGGATTCGGTGATGGAGGCGGGCACCTGGATGCGGTCCCGTAGCTTGCCGTTGACCTGGACCACCAGGGTGATCTCTTCCTCTGCGGCCAGGGCCTCGTCCCAGGCAGGGAAGGGCTGATTGTGGATGGAGTAGGGGTGGCCGGTGCGCAGCCACAGCTCCTCGGCGAAGTGGGGGGTGGAAGGCGCTAGCAGCAGGAGCAGGGTATCTCGGGCCTCTCTCCACAGGGGGGTGTCTATGGCGCTCTCCTGCCAGGCCTGCCCCAGGTAGTTGGTGAACTCCATAAGGGCCGCCACCATGGTGTTGAACTGGAAGCTCTCCAGGTCTCTGGTCACCCGGCGGATAGTCTGGTGAGTGATCCGGAGCAGGGCGCGATGGGCCTCCTCGCTGGGGGCTGCCCCGGCCAGGGTGGCCTCATCTCCCAATACCAGCTTCCATACCCGGTGGAGCCAGCGCACCACCCCGTTGAGCCCAGCGTCGCTCCACTCCCCACCCTGCTCCCAGGGGCCCAGGAACATGATGTAGACCCGCACTGCGTCGGCACCGTGCTCGGCGACGTAGTTGTCCGGTGTCACCACGTTGCCCCGGGACTTGCTCATCTTGTGATGGCCCAGGACGATGGTGCCCTGGTTGAACAGGCGGGTGAAGGGCTCATCGCAGGGCACCAGCCCCAGGTCCCGCAGGGCCTTGGTGAAGAAGCGGGCATAGAGCAGGTGCATGGTAGCGTGCTCCGCCCCGCCGGTGTACTGGTCCACGGGCATCCAGTGCTTCATCTTCTCGGGGTCCCAGGGGCCACTGGTGTTGCCAGGGCTGGTGTAGCGCAGGAAGTACCAGGAGGAGCAGATGAAGGTGTCCATGGTGTCCGTTTCCCGCTGGGCGGGCCGTCCGCACTGGGGGCAGTGGGTATTGAAGAAGCTCTCTACGTACTTCAGGGGGGATTCCCCGGTAGGCTTGAACTGGGCATCCGCCGGCAGGAGGACAGGCAGGTCACCCTCCGGGACAGGGACGATGCCGCAGGAGGGGCAATAGACTATGGGGATGGGAGCGCCCCAGTAGCGCTGCCGGGAGATGAGCCAGTCCCGCAGGCGGTAGGAGACCTTGGCCCCACCCCAGCCCTTCTGTTCGGCGTGATCCTCTATGGCGCGCTTGCCTAGCTCGCTGGGCATGCCCTGGAAGGGCCCGGAGTTGACCATCATGCCATCGTCCTCGTAGGCCTGGGACAGCTCCTCCCCCTGCCATCCCGGTGGGGCGATGACCACGGGTATGGGAAGCCCCTGCTTCTGGGCGAACTCGAAGTCCCGCTGGTCGTGGGCGGGGACCCCCATCACCACGCCGGTGCCATAGCCCAGCACCACGTAGTCGGCGATGAACAGAGGCACCCGGCGGCCGTTGAAAGGAACCACCGCCTCGGTGCCCAGGGCCACCCCCGTCTTCTCTCGCTCCGTGGACAGGCGCTCAATCTCTGTTCGGCGGCGGGCAGCCTCGATATAGGCCTCCACCTCAGCCCGTCGCTCGGGGGCAGTGAGGGCAGGCACCAGGGGGTGCTCTGGGGCCAGCACCATGAAGGTCACCCCGTATACGGTATCGGGGCGGGTGGTGAACACCCGGAGGTCCTTTTCTGCCAGCCCCAGGTGGGAGATGTCGAAGAGGAGTTCCGCCCCCTCGCTGCGGCCAATCCAGTGGCGCTGCATGGTCTTGATGCGCTCTGGCCACTCCAGGTCGTCGTGCTCCAGGAGCTCCTCGGCATAGTTGGTGATGCGCAGGAACCACTGCTCCAGGTCCCGGCGGGTCACCGGGGTATCGCAGCGCTCGCACTGGCCGTTGATCACCTGCTCGTTGGCCAGCACTGTCTGACAGGAGGGGCACCAGTTAGCTGGGGCCTTGGACCGGTAGGCCAGCCCCCCTTTGAAGAGCTGGAGGAAGAGCCACTGGGTCCACCGGTAGTACTCGGGGACGCAGGTAATGGCCTCCCGTCTCCAGTCATATACCGCACCGATGGACTTGAGCTGATGGCGCATGTTCTCGATGTTGTCCATAGTCCACTGGTGGGGATGGATACCCCGCTTGATGGCGGCGTTCTCCGCGGGCAGACCGAAGGCGTCGAAGCCCATGGGGTGGAGTACCTTATAGCCCTGCATCCTCTTGAAGCGGGCGTGGACATCGGAGGGGGCCATGGCGTACCAGTGGCCGATGTGCAGGTCTCCGGAGGTGTAGGGGAACATGGTGAGGGCGTACCACTTGGGGCGGGGGTCGTCCTCGCTGACCTCATAGAGGTGGTCTGCCGCCCACCGCTCTTGCCACTTCTTGTCTATCTCTCTAGGGTTATACTCTAGTGTCATGCGCTCCATCTCACCGAGGTAAGGGCCTTTCTTGCGAAGAGGCCTTGTTGCACAGGATTATACCCCTAGTCTAGCTTGGTGGGCAATCTCCTTTCTGGCAGGTGGTTTGCCGTTAGCCCCGGCGTCAGCCGGGGGCTCCATGCCCCATGATCCCGCAGGGGATTTTCCTGAGTGCTGCGCAAAGTCTCTTGACAGGACACCAGAGGGTGATATACTATCTTAATGCCCATAGGGGCACGTACCTTAACAAGTGAATAGGATAGATTTGGTTCTGCCTTAGGGTAGGTTAAGCTAATAAGGGCACACAGTGGATGCCTTGGCGCCAGGGGCCGAAGAAGGGCGCGGCAAGACTGCGAAAAGCCCCGGGGAGCTGTCGAGCGAGCGTTGATCCGGGGGTCTCCGAATGGGGCAACCCCTTCTCTGAGCAATTGGAGAAGACCCCAGACCGAACACATTAGGTCTGGGGAGGGCACCGGGGGAACTGAAACATCTAAGTACCCCGAGGAAAAGAGATTATTCCCTGAGTAGTGGCGAACGAAAGGGGAGAAGCCCAAACTGTCAGGACTCAGTGGCCTTGGGGCCTATGTCCTGACGGGGTTGCGAGGCGGGCAGCCCCGGCCCAAGCCGGGGCAGGGAGTTACCAACCGAACCTTTAGCCGAAGGTCCCTGGAAGGGGCCACCGCAGGGGGTGAAAGTCCCGTAGGCGAAAGGGGTGAGGCTCCCGCCCAGTCCTCGAGTACCACGGGACACGAGGAATCCCGTGGGAAGCTGGGGGGACCACCTTCCAAGGCTAAATACCTCTGGCGACCGATAGTGAAC
>JACPQK010000127.1 GCA_016190535.1 Chloroflexota bacterium
CTGAAGGCCAGCCAGGGGTCTGCGTCCCTGGGGGCCATCATCTCGGGGGGAATCGCAGTTAGCGGCGGCCTCTGGGCCTCCTCGCCTTCCTTCGCCCGCAGCAGGTGGAGGTTGTCCAGGGCGAACTTCTGGATCCCTTCCAGGTAGCTGAGGACGATGGGGAGGCCCCGGTATTCCTCCATTAGCTCGTGGAAAGCGTGGCGCAGGGCCACCTCAGCTACCGTTCGGTCCAGCTTCCTTAGCTGGTCGGCGGTCTCCCTCTCCAGGGCATTCGCCCTCTCAAAGGCTGCCTCCACTCGCTTCATCAGGTGTGCCTGCTTTGCCTCCAGGTCCTGGCGGGTCCCATTGTCCAGGGAGGTGTATTCTTCCTGGGTAATGGGACGACCCTCGGCCCGCATGGGAATGACCATCAGCCCGGTGGCTGTGGGGTGGAGCAGGAACCCCTCCTGGTTCGCCTGTTGGTTCAGGTCTGTCAAAAGCTCCTGGCGCTGCTTCTGGCCAGTATCGACGATGAGGTCCCTCTGCTCGACGTACTCCTTTGAGGAGAAGACCTTGCCCGCCTCGGTCAGCAGGTACTGCCGAAGCTCCTCCATCTGGCTGCGAAAGAGGTTGCCTTTTCCCCTGGGTAGGGTAATCACCAGGGGCCTGTCCGGGGTGCTGAAATTGTAGACATAGCACCAGTCGTGGATAGGCGTTACCTGACCTCTGCTCTCGCGTTCGGCCAGGACCCGCCTCAGGTGTGCCCGGATCATGGACATCTTGCCCGTGCCCGTGAGGCCGGTGACGAACAGGTTGTATCCGGGCTTGTCGATAGATAGGCCGAACTCCACAGCCTTGATGGCCCGCTCCTGTCCCACGAACTCCTCCAGGGAGGATAGGTCGTCGGTACATGTAAAGGTGAAAGTCTCGGGGTTACAGGTCCAGCGTAGCTTATCTAGGGGCACTTTGCGAGAGTCCTTTTCCATATCGCCTCACCTTCCAAATGTGAGATTTTAGGTCTGAAAAACAGGGCGGTGGTAGCGGGAGCTTCCTAGGGGCCAGGTTGGCCTCCCATTAAATTGATAAGGGCGGCCAGGTAGCCCGCCCCAAATCCATTGTCTATGTTGACCACGGCCAGGCCAGGAGTGCAGGAGTTAAGCATGGCCAGCAGGGGCGCCAGCCCCCCAAAGCTGGCCCCGTAGCCTATGCTGGTGGGCACGGCGATGACCGGCGCTGCCGTGATGCCCCCTATGATGCTGGGCAATGCCCCCTCCATGCCTGCCACTACCACAATAGCCCTGGCCCTCTGGAGGGAGGGGACTGCGTCCAGCAGGCGGTGAAGGCCGGCGACTCCCACATCGTAGTGACGGTCCACGGCGTTGCCCATGGCTGTGGCTGTGACCGCCGCTTCCTCGGCCACAGGCAGGTCGGCGGTGCCGGCACAGACCACGGATACCCCCGAGAGGAGGCCCGCTGGGCCCTGAGGTCCGATGGTGATGGCCCGAGCGAGCTCATGATACACCGCCTGGGGCTGGGACTGTTTGACCAGGGCATAGGCTTCAGGGGATACCTTGGTCACCAGCACTCGACTATTCCTGGCGGCAAGGGAGTCCACGATGGTGGCAATCTGCTGGGGGCTTTTGCCTGGTCCAAAGACCACCTCCGGAAAGCCGCGGCGCAGCGCCCGGTGATGGTCTACCTTGGCAAAGCCCAGGTCCTGGTAGGGCAGTAGCCGCAATTGGCCCAGAGCTTCCTCCACAGGGACATTCCCATCCCTTACCCCCAGGAGTAGCTCGGACAGGTGGTTGGTGTCTATGTCTGACCTCCGTAGCAGATAGAAACGATTATAGCACAGCACGCTTGAGCAGAACGCTGATATAATAGTTGGCCGCAGTCCATTGCTGTTCCTCACCGCAGGAAGCTGGAAGGAAACCTCTGCACAAGCTGGAGCAACAGGGCGTGGGACCAGGTCTCCCGACCGAGGGGACGGTCCAGCTCTCCATCGTCATCCCTGCCTATAACGAGGCTTCAGGCATAGGTACAGCCCTTTTCTCTCTGCGGGAGTACCTGGAGGCCTTGCCTGGTCTTTCGCGGTGGGAGGTAATCGTGGTGGATGACGGATCCCGGGATGGCTCTGCTATGGCTGTGGAAGGGGCCGTGGGAGAAGACCCTCGCTTCCGCCTGGTCCGCCACGAGAGAAACCGGGGTAAGGGGTGTGCCGTGCGGGCAGGGATGCTGGCAGCGCAAGGGCGCTACGCAGGGTTCATGGACGCAGACCTGTCTACCCATCTGGTGGCCGTAGCCCAGGCCCTGGGCCACCTGGCGGAGAGCAAAGATGTCGTAATCGCTTCGCGCCGGGTGCCCGGTGCCCGCATAGTGGTAGCGCAATCCTGGCCCCGCCGTATGGCCTCTCAGCTCTTCCGGCTGGCCGCACAGTGGCTTGTGGGCTTGAAGGATATCCGGGACAGCCAGTGTGGCTTCAAGTTCTTCCGTGGGGCCGTGGCCCAAGAGCTTTTCCCCTTGCTTACCACGGATGGCTTCCTCTTCGATGTAGAGCTCCTGGCCCTGGCCCAGCGGCGAGGCTACCGGGTGCTGGAGATGCCCGTAACCTGGACCAACCGCAAACAGAGCCGGTTGCGGGTATGGCCGCTAGCCTACCAGGTGCTGGCGGACCTGGTGCGCATCCGGCGCCGGCTACACAATGTCCCCTCCTAGGAGTGGAGACTAATGCCCGGCCCTAGGGCCGTCCCGGTAGATGAGGGGTATCCCGAAAGTAGGCTACAGTACGGGCCAGCCCCTCCTCAAGGCCAGTGGCGGGCTGCCAACCCAGTACCCGGCGGGCCCTTTCTATATCCAGGTAGATGTGCCTTACCTCCCCTGGTAGAGGGGGGCCATGATGGGAATGCGCGGAGTAGCTGGTGAGCTGGGCCAGGTGCCGTAATATCGTATTTACCGAGGTGGCACTGCCCATGCCTATGTTGCAAGCTTCGCCGGAGCCTCTGGCCGTGGCTAGCAGGTTCGCCTGCGCCACGTCTCCCACGTAGACGAAGTCCCGCGTCTGCTCGCCATCCCCATTTATGGTTACCGGCTCATTCTTCAGCATGTGACCGATGAAGATAGCCACCACCCCCGCCTCTCCCAGGGGGTCCTGGCGCGGCCCGTAAACATTCCCGTAGCGCAGGATGGTGAAGTCCAGGCCGTGGGTGCTCCTCATGACGGCCAGGTAGTGCTCCACCGCCATCTTGGCAACTCCGTAAGGGCTCAGGGGGTGCAGAGGGTGTCCCTCGGGACACGGCATCTGTTGGGGGTCCCCGTAAATGGCCCCGCCACTGGAGGCGAAGACCAGCTTGTCTACCTCGTACTTCTGGCAGAGCTGGAGCAGGCGCAGAGAGCCCAGGATGTTCACCTGGGCATCCTGGTAGGGGTCCTGAACAGATATCCTGATGCTTATCTGGGCGGCGTGATGGTTGACCACCCGGGGCCTCTCCCTGAGGAATACCTCCTCCAGCCCGGGGTGGAGGAGGTCCAGGTGGTAGAGGCGCGCCCTGGGGTCCAGGTTCTCGCGGCGGCCTGTGGAGAGGTCATCAACCACAGCTACATCGTAGCCTTCGGCGAGATAGGCATCTACCACGTGGGAGCCAATGAAGCCGGCCCCACCCGTTACCAGCACTCTGTCAGTCATGCTACCAGGGGATTATACCTCAGTCCGTCCGCAATGGCCCCGCCCTCGTGTTCTTTTTCGGATACTTTCCTAGCCTTGACGTTAGAGTCTCGGTATGTTACACAGAGGACGAGGTTTTTCTGTGTTGCGCATTGTGGACAGCGTCCTCCAACTTATTGGCGATACCCCTCTGGTGCGACTGCACCGGGTGGCCGGGCCTGGGATGGCCCAGGTCCTGGCTAAGCTAGAGTCGCAGAACCCGGGGGGCAGCGTCAAGGACCGCAGCGCTCTGGCTATGGTGGAGAGGGCCGAGGCGGAGGGAAAGCTGGGGCCTGGCTCCATCCTTGTGGAGGCGAGCGCCGGCAACACTGCGGTCTCTCTAGCCATGGTGGCGGCGGCCAAAGGCTACCGGCTCGTTCTGGCTATCCCGGAGGATGTACCCGTGGAGCGCCGCAGGCTTCTGGGCCGCTACGGGGTCGAGCTGTTGCTCACCTCCGCAGCGCAAGGGATGGCTGGGGCTGAGGCGGCTGCCCACACCCTGTCCCAGCAAGGGCCCCAGTACTTCCGTCCCAATCCCTTCAGTAACCCGGCCAACCCCGAGGCCCATCGGCTCACCACCGCCCAGGAAATATGGGAAGCCACCCAGGGGCAAGTGGATGCCCTGGTGGTGGGTGTAGGTACGGGAGGCAGCCTGACAGGGGTCGGGGGGGAGCTCAGAGCGAGGCGCTCAGCTATCCTGCTAGTGGCGGTAGAGCCGGCAGCCTCCCCCGTATTGAGTAAGGGCACATCCGGCAGCCACAGCATCCACGGGCTAGGCACTGGCTTTGTGCCCCCCATACTGGACCGAAGCATAATCGACCGCATCGTCACGGTGACCGATGAGGAGGCCCTGACTATGGCGGGCCGCCTGGCTCGCGAGGAGGGCCTGCTGGTGGGGCCTTCTTCGGGGGCCAACGTCTCCGCGGCCCTTCTAATTGCTGGAGACATGGGGGCGGCCAAGACCGTGGTCACCCTCCTGCCCGACACGGGGGAACGCTACCTGGGAATGTCCTCGGAGAGGTGAGAGTATGAGCCAAGGGGAGGCCTTTCGGCTGACCCGCCTGGCCCGCTGTGCTGGCTGAGCGGCCAAGATAAGTCCCAAGGACCTGGCGCAGGTGCTGCGCCAGCTACCGCCTGTTACCGACCCCAACCTCATCGTAGGCTTGCGGACGCCGGATGATGCTGCCGTCTACCGCCTCACCGGGGAGATCTCCCTGGTGCAGACGGTGGACTTTTTCCCCCCCATCGTGGATGACCCCTACGACTTCGGGGCCATTGCCGTGGCCAACGCCGTGAGCGACATCTACGCCATGGGCGGTAGGCCCTTGCTGGGGCTTAACATCGTGGCCTTCCCCCGAGATGCCCTGCCCCTGGAGGTGCTCGCCAGCATACTTCAGGGAGGGCATGACAAGGCTGCGGAAGCCGGGCTTCTGGTGGTGGGGGGACATTCCATCGTGGACGACGAGCCTAAGTACGGCCTTGCCGTTACCGGCATCTTGCAGATCCCTTACCCTATAACTGTGGCGGGTGCCCGCCCGGGGGACCAGCTCGTCCTGACCAAACCCCTGGGCGTGGGCGTGATTACCACCGCCCTCAAGGCTGATGCTGCCTCCCCTCAGGCGGTGGCCCGGGCCACTCAGGTGATGAAGACCCTGAACAAGGCCGCAGCCGAGGTGATGCTCCGTGTAGGGGTAAACGCCTGCACGGATGTAACAGGGTTCGGCCTGCTGGGCCACCTGAAGAATATGCTGGATGCCAGCAACGTGGGGGCTACTGTCTACCTCTCCCAAGTCCCTATCCTGGAAGAGGCCTGGACGCTGGCTGACATGGGTTCCCTCCCTGGAGGCACCACCCGTAACCTGGATTATGTCAAGGACTGCGTGCAGTGGCATGCCGAGGTGCCACCCCTGGCCCCCTCGCTGCTGGCCGACCCGCAAACGTCGGGGGGCCTGCTGCTCTCGGTGCCCGGCTTTCGCAGCTCAGAGCTGGTGGCCGCCCTGGCGGATGCCGGCGTGATGGGGGCTGTCATCGGAGAGATTGTTGCTGAGGGAGTGGGCCAGCTCCGGGTCCTGCCCTGAAGAGGCCATGTTCAACCTGGAAGAGCGCTTTGCCCAGCAGATCATCGCCCATGCCCGGGAAGAGGCCCCCAACGAGTGCGTGGGCATCCTGGGGGGGGCAGGGGGGCAGGTCTTATCCCTCTACCGGGGCATCAACGCCGAGCACAGCCCCCGTCGCTATTCTCTAGACCCCAAGGACCTCTACCGTATCCACCGGGACCTGGATGACCACGGCTGGGAGGTGGTGGGCATCTACCACTCCCATCCTCAGGCAGGCGCCTACTTCTCCGATACAGACCTGAAGCTAGCCTTTTGGACCAATGCAGTGTACATTGTGGTCTCCCTGCTGGACCCCGGTCAGCCGGAGATGCGCGCCTACAGGGTAGTGGCAGAGAAGGCGGTGGAGGAGGAGCTTAACATCGGGCCGGACACCCCTCGTTAGGCGCGACGCAGCAGCCAGTACTCCAGGCTGTCGGCCAGGGCCAGCCAGCTCGCCTCGATGATGTTGGGGGAGCTGCCCACAGTGCGCCACTGGCGCTGCCCATCGCTGGACTCGATAAGCACCCGGACCCCGGCTGCGGTGCCCGCCGTCTCGTCCAGGATGCGCACCTTGTAGTCCACCAGCTTCACCTGGGCCAGGGCAGGGTAGTGGGGCAGCAGGGCCTTGCGCAGGGCCTGGTCCAGGGCGTTCACTGGGCCGTTACCCTCGGCGGCGGTATGGACCACCTGCTCCTTCACCCTGACCTTAACATGGGCATCGGACAGGGTGTCCTCCCCGGCAGTAGTGGGGCGGCGCCCCTTCTCCACCAGCACCAGGAAGTCCACCAGCTCAAAGGGGGGCTTGTAGTCCAACTGAGCACGCCGGACCAGCAGTTCGAAGGAGGCCTCGGCACCATCGTACTGGAAGCCCTGGTTCTCCATAAGCTTGATGCTCTCCAGCACGCGGGATACCCCCGGCCCAGCCTCGTCCAGTTTTAGGCCCAGCTCCCTGGCTTTATAGAGGACGTTGCTCCGCCCCGAAAGCTCCGAGACCACCACCCGCTTCCGGTTGCCCACCGCCTCCGGGGGGGCATGCTGATAGCTATCCTCCCACTTGGAGACGGCAGAGACGTGCAGGCCTCCCTTGTGGGCAAAGGCGCTGGACCCCACGTAAGGGAGGTGAGGGTTGGGGGCCAGGTTGGCCAGCTCGCTGACGAAATGGGCGACCTCGGTGAGACGGGCCAGTTGCTCCGGGGCAAGACAGGGGATGCCCAGCTTTAGCTGGAGGTTGGGGACTATGGAGCACAGGTTGGCATTGCCGCAGCGTTCCCCATAGCCGTTGATAGTGCCCTGTACCTGAATAGCGCCCGCCTCGACGGCCGCCAGGGAGTTGGCCACCGCCAGGTCGGCATCGTTATGGGTATGGATGCCCACGGGGACAGACGAGACGTCCCTGCTGGCCCGCACCCCGGTAACAATCTGGTCGGGGAGACTACCGCCGTTGCTGTCACAGAGCACCAGGGTGTCGGCACCAGCCTCTGCCGCAACTCGCAGGCAGCCCAGGGCATATGCTGCATCGGCTTTGAAGCCGTCGAAGAAATGTTCGGCATCCAGGAATACCCTGAGCCCCTTCCCCTTGAGAAAGCGGATGGAGTCGGAGATCATGGCCAGGTTTTCCTCCAGAGTGGTGCCCAGCACCTGGGTCACCTGGGGCCGGGAGGCCTTGGCCACGATGGTCACTACCTCTGTCCCGGCATCGACCAGGGCCTGAAGGTTAGGATCGGCCTCTGCCCTGCTATTAGACCGCCGGGTGGACCCGAAGGCCACCAGCCGGGCGTGGCCCAGCCGCAGCCCTTTAGCCTGAGCGAAGAACTCCACGTCCTTGGGATTGGAGCCTGGCCAACCGCCCTCGATATAGTGGACGCCCAGCTCGTCCAGCTTGCGGACGATCTTGAGCTTATCCTCCACAGAAAAAGAGAGCCCCTCCATCTGGGCGCCATCCCGGAGGGTAGTATCGTAGAGTTCAACAGAGGCCATCCCTGCTACTCCTCACAGCCAACCAGTATAGTTCTGAGTATAGCTACTGGCAGCCCCGGTAGCAAGGAAGCCTGGTTTGGATCGCTCCGAGATGTCCCTCTCAGAGAGGCTTCCGCGGCGAGGGCCAGGAGATTGTTTCCCTGGCCTCCCTGGTGACGGGGTCTGGCACCTACGATGCGATGATCGACCGGCCCCAGGACACGGGCGGATACGTTATCCGGGTCTGGCTCCAGGACGTCCC
>JACPQK010000125.1 GCA_016190535.1 Chloroflexota bacterium
AACATCCTCCTCCGGGAGCGGGGCAGCCGCCAGGGGCTCAAGCTCAGCGAGTACGGCATCACCCGCCTGGATACTGAGGAGATGGAGAAGTTCAACACAGAAGAAGAGTTCTACCAGAGGCTGGGGCTCCAGTTCATACCCCCGGAGCTGAGGGAGGGGGGCATAGAGGTGGAGCTGGCGGCAGCAGGGAAGCTGCCCCGCCTGGTGGAGCTGGGCGACATCAAGGGCGACCTCCATGTACATACCCACTGGAGCGACGGCCATGCCTCCCTGGAGGAGATGGCCCTGGCGGCTCTTAGCCGCGGCTACGAATACATCGTCATCACGGACCACTCCGCAGGCCGGGGCATTGCCCACGGCCTCAGCGAGGAGCGCCGCCGCCAGCAAGTGGCAGAGATACTCGACCTGAACCAGCGCCTTGCAGGCGGGCTCTGGGTGCTCTCCGGCATGGAGGTGGACATCCGGTCCGACGGCACCCTGGACTGCTCTGACGAGCTTATGGCCGAGGTGGATGTAGTGGTGGGTGCTGTTCATTCCGCTATGGGCCAGGAACGGGAGAAAATGACCGCCCGGGTCATCGCCGCCATGCGTAACCCACACATGGACATCCTGGCCCATCCCACCTGCCGGCTGCTGGGGGAGCGGGACCCGGTGGACATTGATATGGAGGCAGTCTTCCAGACAGCCCTGGAGACGGGCACGGCCCTGGAGATCAACGCCATGCCCCCTCGTCTGGACCTGAAAGATGTCCATGCCCGGCGGGCCCGGGACCTGGGCGTCAAGCTGGTGCTCTCCACCGATTCCCACAGCCCCGACCAGCTTGACTTCATGCGCTACGGCGTGGGCGTGGCCCGCCGGGGCTGGTGCCGGCCCGGGGACATCCTCAACACCCGCCCCTGGGCCGAGGCCCAGCGCCTGGTGTGCAAGGGCTAAGGCCCCCTCTCCCCCTGGGAGAGGGTCAGGGTGAGAGTCTCCGCCGCGTTTGGCTAGACCCGACCGGGCATATCGGCGAGGGCAGGCTTCGCCCTGGAGGGCTCAAGCCCGAAGGGTTGGGAAACCTGCCCTACGGGCTCGCTACTCTCAGCAGTTCTGCCACGGGACAAGGGGTGGCTGTCTTAAAGATTGACGGAGCAGTGAGGCGAGCTTAGGATGTAGGCATCATGGCCATAAACGAGCTCCAATTCCAGGGCCGCCTTCTGGTATGGATTGCCGAAATCTTGAGGCAGAACGCTGACCTGCGGTTCTCCAGGGCCGAGCAGAACTACGAGGTGACTATCGCGGGTACAAAGCGGCAACTGGAGGACATGGCCATAATTGACTTGGACGGGAATGTAGTTTGTCTGGTGCAGTTGAAGTTTCCCGATAACCCGGACGGTGGCTACTCCCCACGAGACCCCAAGGTGGTGTACAAGATCCAGGGTGCTGCCAACGAACTGGGTGCTCCCTACTTTGTCACCTGGAATGTGAATAGCGCTGTGCTCTGGAAGACCGATATACCTCACCGCATGGTCTTAGAGCGTTCGCTCAAGTCCTACGCTGCCGTTGCCGCCGTCAAAGGGCGAGAGGACACAGACTCGCCCCCTGTAGAATCAGCCGCCAGAGATTTCCTCAAAGAGCTGCTGGCTGACCTGGCTGGTTTTTATACGGGGCGGGTCCGTTGGGTTGCCCAGCCCGTGGACGAGGCCTTCGCTCAGACGATGCAGAGCTATCTCGATCCCGCCCTGGTTGGAACCAACGCCTTCGCGCTGCGGCAGCGGTATACCAGCGACAGCGCCTTCGCCGAGGCTCTGCGGAAATGGGCGGTGGACGACCAGGGATGGACCTGGGCGGCCAGCCCGGAGGACATCGAGCGCACCACCCGACTCGCCTGCCTCTTGCTGGTCAACAAGGTGGTCTTCTACGAGGCCTTGCGCAAGGCTTACAAGGGCTTTGAGGCCCTGGTGGTGCCAGTATCGGTCAAAACGGGGCAAGACCTCCAGAGCCACCTCAATGGCTTTTTCCAGAAGGTCGTTGACAATCGAGACTATGAGACAGTGTTCACCCCCGAAGGCGTAATAGACGAGGTGCCCTTCCTGGTAGACAAGGCTGTGCCCCTCTGGGTCAGCTTGTTGGAGGCGGTGGAGCGTTACGACTTCGCCCGCCTGGACTACGAGGTCATAGGCAACATCTTTCAGCGGCTCATTGCGCCGGATGAACGCCACAACTTCGGCCAGTACTTCACCCGCTCCGACGCGGTGGACCTTATAAATGCCTTCTGCATCCGCACCCCGGATGCGGCGGTCCTGGACCCGGGCTGCGGCGCAGGCACGTTCCTCGTGAGGGCCTATGCCCGCCTAAGAGCTCTTGCCGAGAGGGAAGGTGTGACCTGGACCCACAAGGAACTGCTGGCGAACCTGTGGGGCGTGGACATCTCCCGCTATCCCGCTCACCTGACTACTATCAACCTGGCAGTGCGTGACCTGGCCTCGCCTGACAACTACCCTCGTATCCTTCACAGGGATTTCTTCCAGGTCTCGCGGGGGAGACCCGTGAAGGTAGTGCAGCGCTCCTACAAGCCCCTGGGCCCACCCACGGAGAAGGTGAAGGTCCCCTTGCCTGCCTTCGACGCCGTGGTGGGGAACCCGCCCTATACCCGCCAGGAGGAGATGGAGGAGATCTACCAGGGCATGAAAGACCGCGGTCACGAGGCGGTGGGCCAGGACTGGAAGCTCGACATCTCCCGCCGCTCCAGCATCTATGCCCTTTTCCTCCTCCACGCCGCCGCTTTCCTGAAGGAGGGCGGCTACCTGGGCATGGTCACCCATAGCTCCTGGCTGGATGTGGACTACGGCAAGCACCTTCAGGAGTTCTTTCTGACCCATTTCCAGATTGTGGCGGTGATGGAGCCCGCCGTGGAGCACTGGTTCCCCGACGCCGACATAAACACCGCCATAACCATAGTCCGGCGCTGCTCAGACAAGGCCGCCCGCGACGGCTTCCGCGCCAAGTTTGTCACCCTCAAGGTGCCACTGCGGGAACTGGTGACCCCTGGCGACGAAACGGGCAGACAACGGTCACTGGAAGCCCTCGTCCGACGTATTGAGGCAGCCGACCGGCCTGCCGAGGACCCCTTCCTGCGCATCTACCCTGTGTCCCAGGCTGAGCTATGGCGGGAGGGCCTGAACGACGAAGGGAAGTATGCCGGTGCCAAGTGGGGGAAATACCTCCGCGCTCCGCCCGTCTTCTTCAAGATGATGCAGCGGGCCGGGGACCGCCTCTGCCGCCTGGGGGACATCTCAGAGGTGAAGCGAGGCTTCACCACAGGCGCTAACGAGTTCTTCTACGTCAAGGACATTACGGATGCCCTCACCGACGACCAGCTTGTCCACCAGCATGGCCTCACCCGGCGGCAGGCAGCGCGCGTCCGCGTGGTGGAGACGGGGGACGGCGAGCGCCACCTCATCGAGGCCGAGTTCCTGCGCCCGCTAATAAAGTCCACCCGGGACGTGGTGTCCCTGCGGGTGGACCCATCCTGGGTCAAGTTTCATGCCCTGATAGTGAACAGGGACAAGCGGCGGTTGCGCGGCACCCACGTGCTCAAGTACATCCGGCTGGGGGAGACCCAGACCTTCGGACATGGGCCGCGCAGCGGCATCCCCGCCCACAAGCCCACCTGCCGCAGCCGTAACCCCTGGTATGCCCTGGACGAAAGCAATAAAGGGCGCTTCCTGTGGTTCTATCTCATCACTGACGCATTTGCTGTACCCCATAACCAGACAGAAATCTTGGCAGACAACAGATTCTTCAATGTAAGGCCCCACACAGGCGAGAGCGAAAACCTGCTCTTTGGTTTGCTAAACAGCACATTCACTTTCCTCTGTGCCGAGCTATGGGGCAGGCAGTTTGCGGGAAGAGGCATAGATTCCATTGACATCAAGGTCTATGAAGTAGCAGCGCTGCCTATGGTGGACCCCCACCACATTGACCCCGAAGTGGCGGAGCGCATAGAGCGAGCGGTGGAGCGCATTGCCCGCCGCCCTATCCTGCCTGTTTTAGAGGAGGTCCACCAGCCAGACCGTCAAGCCCTGGACGAAGCAGTCCTGGAAGCCATGGGCTTCTCCGATGCGGAGGAGAAGGCACAGGTCCTCGTACAGTTATACAACGCCGTCTGTGACAAGGTGCGAAAGCGGTTCGAGAGAGCGCGTTCGGCCCACCCCACGGGCGGCCGGGTGCGCCCCTCGGCGGAGGCCCTCGCAAGGGAACTGTCCGCGGAGTTCCCGCCAGACCTGGTCAGGTCTTTCCCCACCGACTTCGTCCCTGCGGGCACCGCGGCACGGGAAGTGGCTCTCCCCACAGAGCCCGTCGAAGTGGAGCTTCTCACACCCCATCGCTTGCGTTTAGGCGCAGACGTCCGCGAGTACGCTAACCCTGGACAGGCGGAGCTTGTTTATCTGGCGGCACGTTCTGGAGTCGTTGGAATCGTGCTTTTACCAACCAGCCAAGCCGTACTCAGGGAGGCCGTATCCCATTACCGGCAGCACATGGCGTCCGTCGAAGCGACGCTGGACAAGCTGGCCAGTTCCCGAACAAAAAACAGGAAGCTCAAAGAGGCTATAAAAGAGCAATTGCGCCGCCTCTTGGCGTTGGCCCCGCCGGAGCCGGCCCAACCTCGATTGATATAGGGAGGATGCCCAGGCTTGAGCCTGGGGTATCGCGCTTCCCTCCTACAGCCGGATGGACAGGTCCAGGCTCTCGATTTCGTCCACGCCCTTGAGGGTGGAGGCTATCCCCAGCACCACCCGCACGAAGACGTCCCGGACGTACTCCTTGATCGGGACGTACTGGCCATTGACGATCAGGCTTACCCCGGCCTCGGGCTTGTGGCGGAGGAGCCTCTGCTCGATGGCATCCACCAGACCCGGGGCGTCGTCCAGCCCGTACTGGGGCACTGGCAGGTCCAGGTGCTCATCGGTGGCGATGGCGATAAGCTCCCGGGGGGAGCACAGTATCTCCCCATCCTTCTCCTGGCGGTGCACCTCGACCTTGAGGAAGCGGCTCTGCTTGTAGCCCTCGGTGAGGATGATGTCGTAGCCCTTGCCCAGGAGGCGTGCGATCTCCTCCAGGCTGGTATCCCCAGGGGTGTCCTGGATGAGGGCTAGCTTGTTGGGGGAGGAGACCACTACCGCCTGGCTGCCGGCCTGTTTGAGCCGCCAGCTATCCTTGCCCGGCTTGTCCATCTCGAAGCCGTGGGTATCGTGCTTCACGGTGGCCACCTTGTACCCCCGTCGCCGCAGCTCGGGGATGAGCTTCTCCAGCAGGGTGGTCTTGCCGGAGTCGGACTTGCCTACAATGCAAACGATGGGCAACATGTATCTACTCCTGATTAGCCTCTTCGGGCCAGTCTAGCATGAGGACCCGCACCCGGTCCCCGGGCTTGACGCCGGGGCTGTCCTCGGGGACTACGGCCAGGCCGTTGGCGCGGGCCATGGAGGTGAGTATCCCCGAGCCCTGGGGGCCAGTGGTGCGGGCGAAGTACTGGCCCTCCCTCTTGGTAACAATAGCCCGAGCGTACACCCGGCGGCCATCGGTGTTGCGGATGCTGTCTTCCAGAATGGCCCAGACGGCCGCTTTCTCCCGATGGGTGCGGCCCAGCATCTTGTAGATGGCGGGCCGGGCGAAGACCTCGAAGCAGATCATGGAGCTCACCGGGTTGCCCGGCAGTCCCAGGTGCGGTATTCTGCGCTGTCCCTTGCCCAGCACACCGAAGGCCAGGGGCTTGCCCGGTTTCATCCGCACTGTCCAGAAGGTGATCTCCCCTTCCTCGGCCAGGACCTCCTTTACTACGTCGTAGTAGCCCTGGGAGACCCCGGCGGAGGTAAGCACCAGGTCGGCCTCCAGGGCCTGGCCCAGGTGGTGGCGCAGGTCCTCTACCCGGTCCCGGGCGATGCCCAGCACCAGGGGAACACCGCCGTAGCGGAGCACCTGGGCGGCCAGGCTGTAGCTGTTGCTGTTGTAGATCTGGCCGGGGCCCAGGGGCTGGCCCAGGGGCACCAGCTCATCCCCGGTGGCCAGGATAGCCACTCTGGGGCGGCGAATGACCTCTACGGTGGCGAAGCCCATAGAGGCGAGCACGCCGATCTCCGCGGGTCGAAGCACGGTGCCCCGCTGCAGCACCAGCTCGCCCTGCCGGATGTCCTCGCCCGCCCGGCGTATGTTGGCCTGGGAGGGCACCGCCTTGCGCACGGCGATCACCTCCAGGCCTTGGCCCGTCTCCCGTCTCTCCATCTCGTCGGTATCTTCGAAGGGGACAACGGTGTCGGCCCCGGGGGGGATGGAGGCGCCGGTCATGATGCGGATAGCGGTGCCCGGCGACACCCCTATTTGGGCCATGTAGCCCGCGGCCACCTCGCC
>JACPQK010000137.1 GCA_016190535.1 Chloroflexota bacterium
ATCAACCCCCGGGTCACCCTCGCTTTGCTGGAGAAGCTGCTGCAACTGATGCCCCTCCCTATTGACCTGGGGGAGCTGCGGGCGGCGGCCAGCCTCTTTCAGGAAGGGGTGGACAAGGCCCTGGCCCAGGAACCCCGCCTAGTCCAGTACGTGGCCCAATTGGAGGAGGCCTTAGATGCCGGCCGACATCCCGCTCCGGAGATGCCCAGCCCCGAGGAGTTGATGCGGGACCTGGACGACTTCCTGCGGCGGCGACAGGGAAGATAGGTCCTGGGGCCCACCTCAAGCAGGCTCTAATGCGGTCATCCCCAGTCCCTTAAGGTAGTCAATACGTGGGGCTGTCCCGGCGTGGGCATAGCCCGGTCCGCTTTGGTCCCTTACAGAATAGACAGAATAGACGGAAGAGGCCCCAGCCCGAGTGGATGCAGGCCCCAGTAGTGTATCAATTTGAGTTTGACGGAGGAGCCGGAACCCGGGTAGTGTGTCATGCTGAGCGCAGCGAAGCATCCGTACCCCCCACACCAGACCTCCAGCGGGGGACGGGTTCTTCAGTCGTCCCGCCACTGCGGGACTCCTTCAGAATGACACACTACGCTGGCCCTAGACGCCGCCCAGATTATGTGAGAATATCGGATGCTGTGAAATGGCTCGCGTCTCTCACGGGGTGCCCCTGGCAGAGCGCCAGGGGTTGTCTTGTGGGTCTACCCTGAGGGTAAGCACTGCTCAAGGAGGTAGTTCCGTTGCGCGTGGGAGTTCCCAAGGAGACCTTCCCTGGCGAGCGCCGGGTTGCCCTGGTGCCTGGGGTGATACCTTCTCTGGCTGCGGCGGGGCTGCAGGTCCTGGTAGAAGGGGGTGCGGGAGCCACCGCAGGCTTCTCCGATAGCGCCTACGGGGAGCATGGGGTACAGATTGTCTCCAGCCGCGCTGAGCTCTCTGCCCAGGCGGATATTGTCGTCCAGGTGCGGGCCGCAGGTTCCAACCCCGAGAGGGGACGGGAGGAACTACACCTTTACCGGCCCGGCCAGGTGGTGGTGGGCCTGCTGGAGCCTCTGGGTGCCCCCGAGGTGCTACTGACCCTGGCCAGACGAGGGGTAACGGCTTTCGCCCTGGAACTGCTGCCGCGCGTCACCCGTGCCCAGTCCATGGATGCCCTGACCTCTCAGGCTACTGTAGCGGGCTACAAGGCGGTGCTCCTGGCGGCGGAGGCCCTTCCCAAGATGTTCCCTATGCTAATGACGGCGGCGGGGACAGTGACTCCAGCCCGCGTTTTGGTGGTGGGGGTGGGGGTGGCCGGTCTACAGGCGATCTCCGTCGCCCGGCGCCTGGGGGCGGTGGTCCAGGCCTACGATGTGCGCCCTGCCGTGAAAGAGCAGGTGGAGAGCCTCGGGGCCAGGTTCGTGGAGTTGCCTCTGGAAGTGGGGCAAGCGGAGGAGAGTACGGGCTATGCCCGAGCCCTGGGAGAGGACTTCTACCGGAGGCAGCGGGAGATGATGGCCCGGGTGGTGGCCCAGAGCGACGTGGTCATCACCACTGCCCTGATTCCGGGGCAGCGAGCGCCTGTCCTGGTCACCGCGGAGATGGTCCACGGCATGCGTCCGGGATCAGTCCTTGTGGACCTGGCCGCAGAGCGGGGTGGCAACTGCGAACTGACCCGTCCTGGGCGGGTGGTGGAGGCCAACGGCGTGATGGTCATCGGCCCGGTGAACTTGGCCTCCACCGTACCCTTCGATGCCAGCCAGATGTACGCCCGCAATGTGGCAGCTTTCCTGCTCCATCTGGTCAAGGAGGGGGAACTGAAGCTGGATACCTCTGACGAGATCGTGCGGGAGACCCTGGTGACCAGAGATGGCGAGGTAGTCCATCCCAGGGTGCAGGGGCTGCTCAGGCCGCCCGTGGCCCCCGATGCCGCACCGGAGGGGAGGTCCTGATGGAAGGTTTTGTCATCGCTCTGACCGTCTTCATTCTGGCTATTTTTGCAGGCTTTGAGGTTATCACCAAAGTACCGCCCCTGCTACATACACCCCTGATGTCCGGGGCCAATGCCATATCGGGGATCACTATTGTGGGCGCTATTGTGGCCGCCGGTGCCCAGCTCTCTACTTTGGCCACGGTGCTGGGGTTCCTGGCCGTGGTGATGGCCATGGTAAATGTGGTGGGGGGGTTCCTGGTGACTCACCGCATGCTGGCCATGTTCCGAAGAAAGCGTTAGCATGCCGGACGCTGTAGTTAATCTGGCCTACCTGGTAGCAGCGGCCCTGTTCATCCTGGGCCTTAAGGGACTGTCCCGCCCGGGGACTGCGGTGAGAGGCAACCTGCTGGCCGCTACAGGTATGCTTATCGCCATCGCGGTTACCCTGGCGGAACGGCAGATAGTCCGCTATGAGATTATCCTGGCCGGGTCCGTGGTGGGTGCCATCCTGGGGACACTCCTGGCGGTGCGGGTTCCCATGACGGCTATGCCTCAGATGGTGGCCGTGCTCAACGGCTTCGGTGGGGGGGCCTCTGCCCTGGTGGCCGGGGCTGCTCTGGTAAAGGCCTCCTCTGATGCCGCGCCTTCCGGGCAGGTTATGGTAGCTACGGCGGCCGCTGGCATCATTGGCGGGGTAACTTTCTGGGGCAGCATGGTGGCCTTCTCCAAGCTCCAGGGTCTTATCTTCGAGAGACCCCTCCTGCTGCCGAGCCGCCATGTCATCTCGGCGCTGGTAGCTGTCGTCGTCGTGGCCCTGGGCATCTGGCTGGTGGCGGCCCCTGCCGACCCCCGGGTCTTCTGGGCCCTGGTGGTGGTGAGCTCCCTGCTGGGCGTGCTCCTGGTCATACCCATCGGCGGGGCTGACATGCCGGTAGTTATCTCTCTGCTCAACTCCTACTCGGGGCTGGCTGCTGCAGCCACGGGGTTTGTGCTCAATAACAACATGCTCATTATCGCCGGTGCCCTGGTAGGTGCTGCGGGGTTCATCCTGACCACCCTGATGTCCCGGGCCATGAACCGCTCCCTGACGAACGTGCTCTTCGGTGGGTTTGGCGCCCAAGCTGTCCAGGAGGCCACAGCGGACAGCGTCTATGCCGGACGGGTCAAGTCCGCCACGGCGGAGGAGGTGGCCATGCTCCTGGGTGGGGCGCGGCGGGTGGTCATTGTCCCCGGCTACGGCATGGCCGTGTCCCAGGCCCAGTACGCGGTACGCGATCTGGTCCAACTGCTGGAATCCCGGGGGGTGGAGGTGGAGTTCGCCATCCATCCGGTGGCGGGCCGGATGCCGGGTCACATGAACGTGCTCCTGGCCGAGGCCGATATCCCCTACGACAAGCTCAAGGAGATGGACGTGGTCAACCCCACCTTCAAGCAGACGGATGTGGCGCTGGTCATCGGTGCTAACGACGTGGTGAACCCCCAGGCGCGCAACTCCACCGACCCGGCAAACCCCATCGCGGGGATGCCCATCCTTAATGTGGACCAGTCCCGGGCCGTGGTGGTCATCAAGCGCAGCCTGAGCCCGGGTTTCGCTGGCATACCTAATCCTCTCTTCGCCGCGGACAACACGCTCATGCTCTTCCGGGATGCCAAGCAGGGTATCCTGGAGCTGGCATCTGCCCTGAAGGCAGTCTAAGGCCCCGTAACTCTAGCGTCCTGAGTTGTTGGTTCATTTAACAAATGAGCGGGCTGTTGGCTCTCCCATTCATGGTTCGACTGGCTCACCACGAACGGGAGAACACCAATCCGTTCGCCCTGAGCTTGTCGAAGGGCGCTCCCAATTATCAATGCTTTTCCTGACTCAGGACACTAGCGTAGGAAGGTCTTAGGGGACCACCTCAAACTGGGCCATCATGAACTGGTCTTCGTGCTCCAGGATATGGCAGTGGAAGACGTACACCCCGGTGTGGTCAGTGAATTTGATGAGCACCTCCACCCGTTCCCCGTCTGCCATTAGCAGGTGGGTCTCTTTCAACCCTCTCGCCTCGATGGGATTGGGCGACTTCCCATTGCGGCTGATTACCTGCTGGTCCGTGAGGTGGATGTGAATCAGGTGGGGC
>JACPQK010000126.1 GCA_016190535.1 Chloroflexota bacterium
CGGCTATGAGGCCGCATGCTTAAATATTACCGAGATTCCGTAGGGGCGTAGCTCAGCTTGGTAGAGCAGCGGTCTCCAAAACCGCCGGTCGGGGGTTCGAGTCCTCCCGCCCCTGCCAGAGGGCGATAGTAATGTTCGTGGGTCTGGTGCTCATCATAATCGGGGGCGCAGCCCTAGCCGCCAAGCTGGGGCTGATCCAGGGCAGCATCTGGGGCTATGTATGGCCGGCCCTGCTCATCGTGCTGGGGCTCTCCATCCTAGTCCCCCGGCGGCGCTGGCGTTTCTTCTGCGGGCCCTGGTGGGGCCCGTGGCAGGACAGGCCCCGTTAGGTCCCGTGCCGAGGTGGTGGAACTGGCAGACACGCAGTCTTGAGGGGGCTGTGGGCGTAAGCCCGTAGGAGTTCAAGTCTCCTCCTCGGCACCAGAAAAAGCGGTCCCTCAGAAGTGGTGATTGGGGCGGGAAGCCGGAAAGGAGCCTGGCCAGAGGATACCAGGGCGGAACACGCGGAAGTAGCTCAGCGGTAGAGCACCTCCTTGCCAAGGAGGGGGTCGCGGGTCCGAATCCCGTCTTCCGCTCCACGGCGACGTAGCCAAGTGGTCTAAGGCGGGGGTCTGCAAAACCCCTATTCGGCGGTTCGAATCCGCCCGTCGCCTTTTTCTTTTGCTCCTCTCTTGCTATGCTGGTATAGCCCAGGGGCCCGGGTGGCGGAACCGGCAGACGCGACGGACTTAAAATCCGTTCCCCGCAAGGGGGTGTGGGTTCGAGGCCCACCCCGGGCACTCCTCCGGCTGGATGGGAGTATGATGAAGCTCCAGGGAGTGCTCCTCTTTTTCCTAAGCTGCCCGCCAGACCGGCAGGCGGAGTTTAACCAGTGGTATGACACCGACCACCTGCCCGAGAACCGGGCCTTGCCCGGCGTCTTCCATGCCCAGCGCTATGTAGCGCCCCCGGAGTACCGGGCCCTGCGAGAAGCCACCGCTCTGAGGGATGGTGGCGGAAGCTACCTCACCGTCTACTTCACCGAGAACGAGGTGCGGGAAACTCAGAAGCATGTGATCACCCTGGCAACCCAACTCCGAGAGGGGGGCCGTTTCCCGGACTACTTCGACAGCCCTTTCGGGGCGGCCTTCTCTATCCAGGCCGTAGCGCTGCGTCCCGGGCTGGTGCTCTCCCCGGGGGCAGCATCTGTCATGCCCCACCAGGGAGCCTATATTCTCCTGGACGAGCTGACGGATAGCTCCCAGGAGCAAAAGGTAATGGACTGGTACGACCAGGTGCATATCCCCGATACGCTGCGCTGCCCTGGGTTCGCCGCCGCCTTCCGCTTCCGCTGCCTCAGGCGGGGCTATGAGGGCTGGCTTCTTCACTGCTTCTACCTGCAGGGAGACCCGCTCTCGGCGACCAGGGAGCGGCAGCAGCGCCTGCCCCGCTGGCAGGCGGAGGGCCGGCTGCTGGACTTCTCTGGGGTGGCCCGCCGCATATTCGCCGGCCCCTACAGGGCCATCGCCCCCCTGCCCTAAGGCTTCCTTAGTTTCTGCCTGCTAGCGCTTAGTTGCATGGTTTCCTGCGCAAGCGTAGATTCTTCGCGCCCCTTCGCTGCGCTCAGGGTGGCGCTCAGAATGACACATATTGAGCCTGTCACCCTGAGCAAAGCGAAGGGTCTACGCGTAGTGCCAATGTACGCTGATTTCTGCAACGAAGCACTAGTACTCAGTTCCATAAATCAGCGCACGGATCCATAGCTTTGAGTCATCTTTGAAGAAACGTGCAGTTTCTTTCGCAAGTAACTACTAGCGCAGGGTGAAGGCCAGCAGCAGGGCTGCCAGGCCCGCCAAGACAGCGCCGAAGATGAAGGGGGCGCTGGGGTCAACAGCCTGCCACAGCACACCGGCGATGAGGCTGGCGGGGAAGGCAGTGATCCCCACGGCGGTATGGTAGAGCCCGAAGGCGGCCCCCCGGCGCTCGGCGGGCACCAGGTCCGAGACCAGTGCCCGGGCCACTCCCTCGGTGGCAGCATAGTAGACGCCATAGGCCAGGAACAGGGGGACTACCATCCAGGCGGCACCAGACAGGCCAAACCCCAGGTAGATCAGGGCATAGCCCGCCCAGCCTGCCAGTATCAGCCCTCTCCGGCCTACCCGGTCGGAGAGCACCCCAGCGGGCATAGACAGGGAGGCATATACCACATTGAAAGCTGCCAGCAGCAGGAGGATCTGTAGCACCGATAGCCCCAGGTTCTGGGCCCGGAGGATAAGGAAGGCATCGCTGCTGTTGCCCAGGGTAAAGAGCACCATGATGAGCAGGAACACCTTGAAGGTCCGGGGGAAGGGCGCGGCCCTGGTGGCTGAGGCAGCGGCCGTTACCTGTGCCCGGGAAGGAGAGGGGCGGGACTCACGCACAAAGAGCCAGAGGATTATCACCGCCAGCACGGCGGGCACCGTGCCTACCAGGACAATGGCCCGGAAGGCATCCCGGGTCAGCACCAGGCCTCCCTGCTGCACCAGGAGGATGACCAGGGCCGCCCCCAGCAGGCCCAGCACTGCCCCCGCCGTATCCATGCCCCGGTGGAAGCCGAAGCTGCGCCCTCTCTGCTCCTGGTGGGTGGAGTCGGCCACCAGGGCGTCCCTGGGGGCGGTGCGGATGCCCTTGCCCACCCGGTCCAGGAAGCGGACCCCCAACACCAGCCCCCAACTGGTGGCCAGATAGAGAAAGGGTTTGCTGATGGCGGATAGGCCATAGCCCACCAAAGTGAGGGACTTGCGCCTCCGCCAGCGGTCGCTCAGCCAGCCGCTGGGGAAACGTGTCAGCGTGGCCGTAGAGTCGGCGATGCCCTCGATGAGGCCGATGACGGCGGTGCCTACCCCCAGCACGTTGTTCAGGAACAGGGGCAGGATGGTGATGACCATCTCGCTGCTGATATCGGTGAGGAAGGACACCCAGCCCAGGAAGAAGACGTTGCGGCCCACACCGAAGAAGCTGCGGGTGCGGGGCACAGCGGGGACAGTCTGCTCCATAGCGCCTCCTTTAATGTCCAGGAAACACGATTTTAGCATAAGCTGTAGGCAAAAAGTGAGGGCCCCAGCGAAGTGGGGCCCTCAACATGCTTGGACTATGCTGTCTTAAGGTGTCCCGGTAGCCGCTTCCTCGGCGTCTATCAGCCCATAGCCGTACCAACTGTCCACCCCGGCTGTGCCCAGGTCATCGGCAGTAGCCTGGAGGGCAGCCCGCACCTCGGAGGCACTGTAGGAGCCATTCTCGTCCAGGTCGAACTGGGCCAGGACAGGGGCAGCCAGCACCAGGGCAGCGGTACCCGCAGCGTGGGGCGATGCCATAGAGGTGCCGCTAATGGTGTTGTAGCCCGTCCCCTTCCATGTGGAGTAGATGTCCACCCCCGGTGCGGCCAGCTCCACGGCGGGCCCAGTGCTGGACCACCAGGCACGGGTGTCGCTGCTGTCCGTAGCGGCCACGGCAATCACGGAGTCGTACTTGGCGGGGTAGATCACAGTGTCGCCGCTGCCATCGCTGGTGCCCGAGTTGCCTGCCGCCGCCACCACCACCACGCCAGCGGCGTAGGCATCATCCACGGCCTGCTTCAACGTATCGCTAGGGCAGTCGCAGCCCAGGCTCATGTTGATGACCTGCATCCCGTTGTTCCTGGCCCAGTAGATGCCGTCGATTACGTCGCTGAGGTATCCCGAGCCCCGGCGGTCCAGGACCTTTACGGCGTAGAGGTGGGCCTCCGGGGCCACGCCGATGACCCCCTCGGTGTTGTCCACCGCAGCCACGGTGCCCGCCACATGGGAGCCGTGCCCGTTATCGTCGTCCCACTTGGTGGGATCAACAGTCCCCTTCTGGAAGACGAAGTTCACGCCTCCCTTCAGGTTGTCCTTCAAATCGGGGTGGGACTTGCTGATGCCCGTGTCAATAATGGCTACCTTGACCCCGGTGCCCTTGCTGCTACTCCAGGCCAACTCAGCATCAATACGGTCCACACCCCAGGGCAGCACCTCGTCGGGTGGAGGGGAAGACGGCTTCTTGGCAGCGCCTTCCGGCTTGTCCACGGCCTCTACCACGTAGTCGGTCTCCACCACCCGTACACCCCGGGCCTGCCCCAGGGCGGGAAGGGCCTGCTCGGGGAGCAGGACGCTGAAAGCGGGGAAGGGGGTGTGGTCCAACTGGCGCTGGACCACCGCCCCGTGGGCCTCCAGTACAGACCGGGCTGCCTCATTGGCCACGCCGGTGTCGAATACCACGAGCTGGCGCACCAGGGGTGTGACCACCCCCGGCGGCGCTGCCGCTACCCCTGACAGGGCCGTGCCTAACAGGGAAATAACCCCAACCCAGTGAAGCCAGCGCCTAATCATACCTTGCCTCCCTACTGTCTCTTCAAAAGAAAAGCTGGTCTCATTCCCCTCTGAAGTAACCAACAATAAACAAAATAAATGGTACATTTTTGCTTGGGGCGCTGTCAAGGGCTTTTTAGTTAAAATTGCGTGTAAAGTCCGCGAGAATGCCCTGTGAGGGGCACCCTTGGCCACAGGCCCCAAGAGTTTGCGCCCTAGTCTAAGTGCGTTGGTTCCGGCTGTTATCTGGCAATAAAGCTATGTAAAAGGCTTATAACTGTTGTTGACAAAATGGCTGATTCATGGTATCAAACGTACATTCACCTCAATGCGGGGGCAGAATAACTCTATCTGAAAGAGGGGGTGCCATTGTGGCTGATAAGGTAGTTACTACGGACGTCCTGGTGCTGGGCGGCGGCCTGGCAGGCTGTATGGCCGCTATTCGGGCTCGAGAGCAAGGGGCCCGGGTCACTGTGGTGGACAAGGCGGCTATCCAGAGGAGCGGCGATGCGGGCAGAGGGTTCTTCTTCTATAACTCCTACTTCAACAGTGGGGACCCCACAGATACGGCGGAGGCGTACCGGAAGTGGTGGGGTGACGTCCGTTATGGCCTGGTGGACATGAAGGTGGTGGATGCCCTGGTGATAAACCCCCAGCCGCTGGTCCAGCAGTACCTGGAAAAGATGGGCGTCCCCCTCAAAGACGCTGTCACGGGCAGAGTACGCAAAGACCCCCGAATGTACGACCAGGGGGATGACGTAGTCCGGGGAAACATCGAGTTTCACCGGGTCTTCTTCCAGGGGGAGAACATCAAGACCATCCTGGGCAAGAGGGTGGAGGAGCTAGGGGCCCAGGTCATCGAACGGGTGCAGGTCACCCG
>JACPQK010000128.1 GCA_016190535.1 Chloroflexota bacterium
CGGGCGGCCACACGGGCGATCTGCTGGTCCCGCTTCAGCCCCCAGACATCGTTAATGAGGGAGGCGCCGGCCTCGACGGCGCGTTGAGCTACCCCGGACTTATAGCTGTCTATGCTGATGGGCACCGGGACTTCTCGGCGTAGCATCTCTATTAGGGGGAGCACGCGCCGTAGCTCTTCGTCCTCGTTTACCGGGGTATGCCCTGGGCGGGTGGACTCCCCTCCCACATCTATGATGTCGGCGCCTTCTTCCACGAAGCGCAGCGCCTGGCTACGGGCGGCCTCCACATTCCCCGCTAGTCCATCACCGGAGAAGGAGTCGGGGGTAATGTTGATAATGCCCATGACATAGGTGCGCTCTCCCCAGCGGAACTCCTTGCCGCCGATGCGGGTGATGCCCAAATTTGTACTTGCCTGGACCATATCCCTTCCGGGTATTGTAGCATGAAGCTAGCGGAGGCTGTGAGAAGCAGGATGGTGTCTCGCTAGAGCCAGGGGTCCAGGGCCAGGGCCAGGAAGATGAGGCCCAGGTAGGGGTAGGTGGCCAGCCGGAAGAGACGGAGGGCCGTTGCCTTGCCTGGCGCTAGCGCCAGGCGGCCACCGACCGCTACCAGCATCAGTCCCATGACGGCAGCTGCGGCCAGGTAGGGCTTGCCCAGGTCGGCTACAGGATAGAGCGCCAGGCCGGTGGCCGCCACCATGAGGCTGAGCGCCGCCAGCGCCCGGTCCAACCAGGAAGCTGGCCAGCCTAGGGGGGAAACCCGCACCCCCGCCTGCCAGTAGTCCTCCCGCCAGGCGGACATCAGGCTCCACACGTGCAGCGGCACCCACAGGAGCACCAGCAGGGAGAGCAATCCGATGGTGGGGGTAGCTCTGGGATAGATGGCAAACCAGCCCACCAGCACGGGTGACGCGCCGGAGATGGCTCCCAGCCAATGGGTAAGCCCCGTCTTGCGCCAGAGGACAGCCGCCAGCGTGCCCAGGGAGCCGAAGGCGAAAGCCCAGGGACTGAGGAGCCAGGCCAGCCCCAGGCCCGCAGCGATGAGGCCCAGCACCAGGGGCAACACCCTCTCAGCCGGGGATATTCGCCCTGAGGGCAGGGACCGGTGGCGGGTGCGCTCCATGAGGGCATCTACTTCCCGGTCCAGGTAGTTGGTGAGGCCGTTGCACCCAGCGCTGCCCAGGAGTATGGCAGTGCCCGCCAGGGCGTGGTCAGCCCGAAGCGTCCCACCACCCGCCGCCAGGGCGCTGGCCATGCCGATAAAGGTGAGCATGGCCGTCTCCCTGGGCTTGAGCACCTCCAGGTAGGCGGCCAGGCTCGTCTGTCCAGCACGAGAGAGAGCAGCCAGCCCCATCAAGAGCTTATAATAGCGGCCTGTGCCCGAGGCTACCACTCTTCCGCCTGAAGCCCTGCCCAGATGGCGGTATAACATTTGTCCTTGACCCTAGCCTGCGTTCCAGCTAACCTTTAACGAGTATGTCTGCCTGGCTACCTACCCTTCCCAAGGAGCATGGCTCCTGGGCCATGTGGCTGGCCCCGGCCCTGGTGGGAGTTGCCATCACCGGGCGGGGTCCCCAGGCGCTCTTCCTGGGTACGGCCCTGGTCCTCTTCCTGGCCCGCTACCCGCTGACCCTCTGGGCCAGGGGCACCCCGCTGAGTGTGGCGCAGCGAGGCTGGCTGACCACCTACCTGGCGCTGGGCCTGGCCTTGGGGCTGATGCTCTTAACGAGGTATGAGCGCTGGCTCCTGCTCCCCCTGGCTGCCCTGGCCCTGGCCTGGCTGGCCGTCCACTTCGTCCTCGCCCGCGCTCACAAGGAGAGGACGGTGGCTGGGCAGTGGGTGGGTGTGGCTGGGCTTGTCCTGGCCGGGCCTGCTGCCTACTACGTGGGATCGGGTAGCCTGGACGCGAAGGCGCTGTCCCTGGGTATCCTCAGCTTCCTTTACTTTGGCTATCCCATATACTACGTGAAGTTCAGGATAGACCCCCTGGCCAGAAAGAGCTACCAGCTTAATCTGATGTCGAAGCTGCGCCTGGGGCGGCAGCCCCTCCTCTATCAGGCGTTGAGCCTGGCGCTGGTGGCAGGCCTTGCTGGTGTGGGGGTTGCTCCCTGGGGGGCCTTCGTCACCTTCTTACCGGCTACAGCCCAGGTTATCATCGGGGTGGTCAGGGTCTCACCTCAGCTCAGCATGAAACGGCTGGGCTTTACCCAGGTAGGCCACTCCATTCTCTTTGCCGCCCTGCTTACTCTAGCTTTCAAGGTGGGCTAGCGGCCGGCCAGCTCCTTCCATAGCTCTACGGGGCGGAGTACCCGCAGGCCAAAGCGCTCCTTGATCCCCCGCCGATAGGCCCACAGGGAGGCGTAATCGGTGGTGAGGAAGACGTCGCAGCCGCTGTCCCAGGACACGGCCAGGTGGCGGGCATCCCGCCGGACGCGGTCCACTTTGAGGCGGTTGGTGGCCTGGGTCTTCTCCAAGAGGAAGCCCTCGATCTCCGCCACCAGGGAGTCCAGGGGGAGGTCTCCCCTTACCCCTACCGCCGAGTGGCGAGTAGGTACCAGGGCAAACCGTTCCAACTCCCGAAGGAGGGCATCTCTTACTCCGGAGCGTTTGGCTTTAAGGCGCTCTATCTCGCTTCGGGCATCCTGGGAGGTGCACAATACGCCCCCCCGCTCAAGGCACAGGCTGAGCACATGGAGCAGCACTGCCATATCCTCCTGGAGGCGGTGGCTGGAGGGACGGACACCCCGCTCCAGGTCCACCAGCCGGCTGATGATGGTGGTGTCCAGATAGACCTGGCGCAGCGACAATGCACGAAGGGAGCCTGATGCGCTCCTGGGGAATGCTACTGGAGGGCTTGCTTGGCTACACTCGCTAGCTGAGCGAAGGCCGGGGCATCGCGGACTGCCATGTCCGCCAGCACCTTCCGGTTGACCTCGACCCCGGCGATCTGCAGGCCGTGAATGAGCTGGCTATAGGTCAGGCCGGACTCCCGGGCGGCGGCGTTTACCCGCTGGATCCACAGCCGGCGCATATCCCCCTTGCGCTCCCGGCGATGGACATAGGAATACCACAGGGAATGGAGCAGGGCTTCCTTTGCCCGCCGGAAGAGGCGGTGCCGTGTGCCCCACTGCCCCTTGGTCTGCTCCAGCACCTTCTTGTGGTGGTGGTGTGAAGTAACTCCTCGTTTTACCCTGGGCAAGGCTAACTCCTAATCTATCCCGTAGGGGATGAGGCGCTGCATCCTGCGCCGGTCGCTAGGGGCCAGGGGCAACATCCCATCGTACTGCCTGCGGACCCGGGCGGGTTTCTTGCGCCGCAGGTGGCTCTTGCCAACTTTTGCCCGCATCAGTTTCCCTGTCCCCGTTACCTTAAGGCGGCGGGCAGCACCCTTGTGAGTCTTCAGTTTAGGCATGTATTGTTTGCCCTCTCGAACGCTTAGCTAAGACGGCGCGCCTGGGCTGGCGGCAGGCGATGGAGCCTGCGCGGAGGCCGATTTCGTCTCTCTGGTGACGGTACGGAAAGGCACCAGTGTCACCACCATGTCCCTACCCTCCACCGTAGCCGGGGCCTCCGCTCGGGCCGCTCCCTCCAAGGACTTGAACACCCTCTCCAGGACTGCCCGGCCCAGCTCCGGATGGGCCTGCTCCCGGCCCCGGAAGCGCACCGATACCCTTACCTTGTGGCCCTCCTCCAGGAAGCGCCGGATGGCCTGTACCTTAAACTCCATATCGTGCTGCTCAATCTTGGGC
>JACPQK010000130.1 GCA_016190535.1 Chloroflexota bacterium
AGGCCAACTTGCTCTATCCAGGCGAGGTACTCCTCCCGGGGCTGGCTGTCCTGATAGACGTTGTAGCGCGTGCCGATGTTATAGGGGGGTGACGTAACTACCACGCTCACCGTGCCGTCCCCCAGCAGGCGTCTCATTGCTTCCAGGCAGTCCGCCCTATATAGCCGGATGGGCGGGCTCTCCACCACCACGAAAGGCGTGAGCCCGGGTGTGCCTTCCACAGCCAGGCGGCCCCCGGCGAGAGGACGGCCTGCTGTGCCCCTTTCAACTATTTCCACGTTATTCAAGCCCTATGACCTCATCCACTGGCCAGATGCCTACCCCCGGCGTAGGGGCAGGACACCGTGCCGTTCGGCTGAGCTCACGACGAAGCCCGCCCTGGGGAGGACACGGAGTTCCTCCCCTACGGCTGCCACTAGCACGTTGCCCAAGCCTACGACCTCACCCCCTCGGTCCCCCTCTCCTTCCAGGAGAGGGGGAGGGGAAAATTGGGGGATACCCCCAAACCCCCGGCTGGGGGCAAGCCCCCTGCACCCCGGTCTCCGGATGCTGCTGTATGGGAGCGACCCTCTCCCTCTGGGAGAGGGCAAGGGTGAGGGAATTGCCATGCTCCAGGCTTCAGCCTGGGGTATCCTCTACGCCACACCAGCAAACCCCCACAGCAGGTACGCAGCCCCTGCACCCTTCGGTCCTTTGCTTCATCGCTCTACTCGTGCCTTTAGCCCCCAATGCTTAGGCAGAACTTGCCCCTACTTATGATAGACGGTAACTGAGTATGACACTAGCCTCTCTTGGATGCGGTCATGAGCATTGACAAAATACAACTGGTATGTGCCATCGGTGGCTGCGATAACAGCAAACGACCGTTTTCCCTTAACTTCACCCAGATTCAGCACTGCATTGCCAAAGGGGTCTCTTATAGCGAACCTCATGTCCACGAACGCATCCAGGGGTTGCACGTTTATAGTGCCAACGAGGCGATTCAATGCCTCCATTGTTATTGGTATCCCCGAGTCCTCTCCGGGCGGCACTGTCACGTTGCCATTGTATGACTTCGGCTGTGGAGTGGGTGTGGGTTTTGCTCCACAAGCTACAATAGCAAGGGTAAGAAGCACCATCAGCAGAGGGATAAGTATGTAAGGCTTTCTAATTCTCAGCACTTGGTTTTCTTTGTCCATTCGCTACACTTGTACCGTCTGCTTGAACTCGGCGATGGCCACCTTCAGGACCTCCTCTGTATCCGCGGAGATGTCCTTGGCAGAGGCGATGGATTTGCCTATCTCGGGGTGGGTGGTGTCCATGAACTTGTAAAAGCGCTCCTCCCAGGCACTCACCTTGGCTACCGGGACATCGTCCAGGTAGCCATTGATACCGGCGTATAGGGCCATCACCTGCTTCTCCAGGGGGACGGGCACGTACTGGGCTTGCTTGAGGAGCTCGGTGAGGCGCTGGCCCCG
This sequence comes from Chloroflexota bacterium, assembly GCA_016190535.1. The sequence goes on from JACPQK010000130.1 coordinate 1,458, forward strand.
CTCCAGTTGGCGGCGGGTGGCCACGTCCAGGTCGGCGGTGCCGAACTGAGCGAAGGCGGCCAGCTCCCGGAACTGGGCCAGCTCCAGGCGCAACCGGCCCGCCACTTTCTTCATGGCCCGGGTCTGGGCGGCGCCGCCCACTCGGGAGACCGACAGGCCCACGTTCATGGCGGGGCGGATACCGGCGTTAAACAGGTCCGTCTCCAGGTAAATCTGGCCATCGGTGATGGAGATGACGTTGGTGGGGATATAGGCCGAGACGTCCCCCGCCTGGGTCTCGATGACGGGCAGGGCGGTCAGGGAGCCCCCGCCGAAGTCGGGGTGCATCTTGGCCGCCCGTTCCAGGAGCCGGCTATGGAGATAGAAGATATCCCCGGGGTAAGCCTCGCGCCCCGGGGGCCGGCGTAGCAGCAGGGAGATCTGGCGGTAAGCCCAGGCGTGCTTGGAGAGGTCGTCGTAGATGATAAGGGCATCCTTGCCCTGCTCCATGAACTCCTCGCCTATGGAGCAGCCAGCGTAGGGGGCCAGGTACTGGAGGGCGGCGGAGTCGGCGGCTGCGGCGGAGACCACGATGGTGTGCTCCAAGGCCCCGTACTGCTCCAGGACGGCCATTATCTGGGCTACCTTAGACTGCTTTTGACCAATGGCCACGTAGATGCAGATGAGGTCCCCGCCCTTCTGGTTGATGATGGCATCTAGAGCTATGGCTGTCTTGCCCGTGGAGCGGTCCCCGATGATGAGCTCCCGCTGCCCCCGGCCGATGGGGATTATGCTGTCTATGGCCTTAATCCCTGTCTGCACCGGGGTATCCACGGACTTGCGGAGGACTACGTTAGGGGCCACCCGCTCTACCGGGCGGGTCTTGGTGTACTTCACCGGGCCCCGGCCATCCAGGGGGCGTCCCAGGGGGTCCACCACCCGGCCAATAAGCCCTTCCCCCACGGGCACCTCCACCACCCGGCCCGTGCCCTTGACCTCGTCCCCCTCTTTGATCAGGCTTACGTCGCCCAGGATCACCGCCCCTACGGTATCTTCCTCCAGGTTGAGGGCAAGGCCCATGATGTCATGGGGGAACTCCAGCATCTCGCTGTATTTCGTGCCGGAGAGACCGTGGACCCGGGCGATGCCATCGCCCACCCCCACCACGGTGCCCACATCTACCATGGTAAGCTCGGCACCGAACTGCTCGATCTGCTGTCGAATGATGGATGCTATATCTTCGCCTCTCACCGCCATAGCGTTACCTCCCTCGGCCCTAAGCGCCTTCTACCAGGACCTTCTTCAAACCAAGTAACCTGGAACGCACGCTGCCGTTTATGAGCTTGACCCCAATGCGGGCCACGATGCCCCCCACGATGGCCGGGTCCACGCGGGGGCTTACCCGCACCTCCCGGCCCCGCAACTGGGTTAGAGAGTGGCTGATGCGGGCCGTCTCGTCATCAGCCAATGGGATAGCTGTAGTAACATCTGCCCACTCTATCCCCCGGCTGGCTTCCAGCAGCCGCCGGTATTCCTGGGCAATATCCGGGGCCAGGCCCACCCTGCCCTTCAGCACCAGGAGCTGGGCCAGGTTGATGGCCAGGGGATTGAGGCCCGCCAGGCTCCGCCGCACCAGGTCCATTTTCTGGGCCAGGGGGATGCGAGGGCTTTCCAAGGCCTGGGACACCACGGGGTCACCCAAGGCCCTGGCAATGGCCTCCAGGTCCTGGCCCCAGGCATCCAGGGCACCTTGCTCCTGGGCGATGGCAAATATCGCCTGGGCATGGCGGCGGGGAGAAATGCCTCTGGGCATCAGCGTGCCTCCCTCTGGCTCAAAGGACTAGCCTCACCGGCGGCTGCCCTCTTCCAGGGCCTCCTCGATAAGCTTGCGGTGGGCATCCCTGTCCAGGGAGCGATGGATGACCCGCTCGGCGGCCCGGATGGTCAGGTCGGCGAATTGACGCCGGAGCTCGGCCAGGGCCTCGTCCCGCTGCCGCTCGATGTCCACCTTGGCCCGGTCCAGGATGGCCTGGGCGTCCTTGCGGGCCTGTACCCGGGCCTCCTCTCGGAGCCTTTCACCCAGGGCCGCTGCCTGGTCCAGGATAGCCTGGCCCTCCTTGCGGGCAACGTCCAGACGGGCTTTGACCTCTTCGCTGGCCTGGGCGGACTCCTGGCGGGCCCGCTCCGTGGCCTCCAGGCTCTCCCGGATGCGGGCAGAGCGCTGGTCCAGCATGCGCAGGATGGGCTTGTAGCCCATGACATAGAGCAGCCCCAATAGCACCAGGAAGTTGACCAGATAGATGACGAGGCTGACAGGGTCTATGCCCAGCTCACTCAGCTTTTCCACTACACTTTCTCCCGCTTTGCCGTCATACCCCAGGCTTAAGCCTGGGGTATCCTAAACTGTCATTCTGAGGGAGCCCTTCGCTCCGCTCGAGGGTGAACGCAGCGACAGAAGAATCTAGATTCTTCGCCCGCCTGGGGCGGACTCAGAATGACGGTGTTTCTTATTAGAAGATCATGCCAATCATGATGGCTACGATAAGGGCGTAGATGGCTACCGCCTCGGCCAGGGCCAGGGCCAGGATCATGTTGGTGAGGATAGGCCCCCGGGCCTCCGGGTTCCGCCCCAGGGCTTGCATGGC
>JACPQK010000129.1 GCA_016190535.1 Chloroflexota bacterium
ATCCCCCACGGCTGGGCCCAGGCCAATGTCAACGTCCTTACCGATATAGATAGCCGCGACCCCATATCGGGCTACCCTGAGCTGAAGGCTATCCTCTGCCGGGTAAAGAAGGCAACAAGCTAGGGCCTGGAAAAAGTAGAACAAAGCAGGCCGGGGCTCTTGCCCCGGCCTGCGCTTTTCTTGGGGGGGCTACTGGTTGCGCTGGAGCTGTTTGCCCTCTGTCTTGATGCTGGGCGCAATGACCATGGGCACCTGGTGCATCTCTTTAATGGTGGCCACGCCACACACGCCCATGCAGGTCTGCAGAGCGCCCACGAGGTTGTGACTGCCATCGGTTACCGAGGAGGGACCGAAGAGGACCTGGCGCAGGGTGCCTGTAGATCCCGCCTTGACCCGGGTGCCGCGGGGGAGGGCGGCGTGGGGGGAGGCCATTCCCCAGTGATAGCCCTGGCCCGGAGCTTCCTGGGTCTGGGCGAAGATGGAGCCGAGCATCACCGCATCGGCCCCGCTGGCGATGGCCTTGCACAGGTCGCCACCGTTGCGGATACCGCCATCGGTGATCAGGGCCACGTACTTCCCCGTGCGGCGCAGGTAGGTCTCCCGGGCCGCTGCACAGTCCAGGGTGGCAGTGACCTGGGGCACCCCCAGGCCCAGCACCTCGCGGGTGGTGCACGCAGCCCCCGGGCCTACCCCGACCAGGAGGGCGGCAGCGCCCGTCTCCATAAGCTCCAGAGCGGCGGAGTAGGTGACACAGTTGCCTACTACCACCGGCACCGGCAGGGTGCGGCATACCTCGGCCAGGTCCAGTCCCTTGGGACTCTTGGAGATATGTCGGGCTGTGGTCACCGTGGACTGCACCACCGCCATGTCGGCCCCAGCCTCCACGGCCAGTGGGGCAAAGCGCTTGGTGTTGGCCGGGGTTATGGATATGGCACAGACACCCCCACCCCTCTTGATGCAGCGGACCACCTGGCCGATGAGATCCTCCCGGACAGGGGCGGAGTAGACCTTCTGAAGGAGGGGAATTATAGCTTCCTGGGGTGTCCTGGCGATCTCCTCCAGCACCTCGGCCGGGTTGGGGTAGCGGGTGTGCACCCCTTCCAGGTTCAGGACCGCCAGACCGCCCAGCCCGCCTAGCAGCGTGGCGAAACGGGGGTCTACCACAGCATCCATGGCCGCTGCCAGCAGGGGGAGGCTGAACTCGTGCCGCCCGATGCGGAAGCTCACATCCACCTGCTCGGGGTTGATGGTTACGTCGCCGGGGACTATGGCCACTTCGTCGAAGCCATAGGCCCGGCGGAGCTCCTTGAATATAGGCGGCGATTCCCTGACGCTAGTTCGGACGTTGGACAACATAGTCTACTAACTCCTCCAAGGCCCGTCGCGCTGGTGCTGGGGGTAATACTTGCAGGCACCGGCGGGCCTTGTCCCCCATTTTGCGGGCCTGCTCAAGACTCTCGGCAATAGCTCCAGAATCCCGGATAGCCTCCACCGCAGCATTCACCCTCTCCCGGGAGATGGGACGTTCCCAGCCTTGCTGGACAAGACTCTGGCGGCCTCCCTGTTGCAGGAAGAGGATGGCGGGTAGGGTAAGGGTGCCCTGCTCCAGGTCCGTGCCGGAGGGCTTGCCCAGTTGCTCTGGCGTGGCGGTAAAGTCCAGGATATCGTCTACCATCTGGAAGGCGGTACCCAACCACAGGCCGTACTGGTGAAGGGCCCTGGTAGCCTCCTCAGGAGCCCCGCCAACTATGGCACCACACTCTGCGGCAGAAGCAAAGAGGTAGGCGGTCTTCTTCGTTATGCGCTCCAGGTACTGGTCCATCCCAGAGGCCAGGGCATAGGCGCTGAGCTCCTGGCGGATTTCGCCATCGCAGACCACCCGCAGGGTCTCGGCAAAGATCTCGATAGCCCGGAGGTTACCGGTGGATGCCACCAGCTTGGCCGCACAGGCCAGGAGGTAGTCCCCCACCATTACGGCCGTATGGTCACCCCAGGCCCTGCTCACCGTAGGCCGGCCCCGGCGTACCTCCGCGTGGTCAATGGTGTCGTCATGCACCAGGGTAGCGGTATGGAATAGCTCTACCCCGGCGGCCATAGGCACCAGCAGCGACGGGTCATAGCGGTAGAACAAGCCGGACACCAGGCAGAGGGTGGGCCGCAGCCGTTTGCCCGTGTTCTCCAGGACCAGGGAGAGGATCTCCTCCAGTTCCCGGCTATCGCTGCAGGCCAGGTCCCGAATATGCTGGGTGACCTGGGCCAGCTCCTTCTCTACGAGGTGGTAGGCTATGGGGAACATGGCGGCCCTTAGCTGCCCACGCTGGTGGCCAGGTGGGCCACTTCCGTCTCTACGATGGCCTCATCCAGCTTGCGAAACAGGGGTTCCGGCTCCCCCAGCCGCTGTCCGGGGGTGGGGCGCACCCAGCGCCATCCCTGCTGCTGCACGCTATCGGGGAAGCCCAGCAGTTGATGCAGCTTCTGGGAGCTAAAGGGCAGGAAGGGGTAGAGCATGGTCTTCAGGCAGGAGAGCACCGCCAGTCCGGTGGCTACGCTGGTGGCCGCGGCCTGGGGCCCCCGGGCGATGGCCTTCCAGGGGGAGGTCTCCTCCAGGTAACGGTTAGCCTCCTGGGCTACCGCCATGGCCTCTCGGATGGCCTCACGAAAATGGCAATGGGCGAGATGGCTGTCCACGTTGGCCATGCCTTCCTCGGCCCGGGCCAGCAGTCTCTGGGAGGCACTGTCTATCTCTCCTGGCTCCGGCACCTGGCCCTGATAATGGCGTTTGGCAAAGGTGAGCAGGCGATGGGCCAGGTTGCCATAGGTGGCCACCAGTTCGCTGTTGTTGCGCCGGAGGAACTCCTCCCAGGAGAAGTCGGCGTCGGACGTCTCGGGCATGCCTGCGGAGAGGTGATAGCGCAGGGGGTCGGGGTCATAGCGGTCCAGGAAGTCGGGGAGCCAGATGGCCCAGTTGCGGCTGGTGGAGAGCTGCCGGCCCTCCAGGGTGAGGAACTCGTTGGCCGGGACGTCATAAGGAAGTAGCAGGCCTCCATAGGCCATGAGCATAGCTGGCCAGATAAGGGTGTGAAAGGGGATGTTATCTTTACCGATAAAGTAGTAGCTCCGGGCAGGAGGCCCCCAGAACTCCCGCCAGGCCTCGGGGTCGCCCCGGGCCTGCGCCCACTCCTGGCTGGCCGAGAGGTAGCCTGTGACGGCCTCAAACCACACGTAGATGCGCTTGGATTCGTAGCCGGCCACGGGGACCGGGATGCCCCACTCCAGGTCCCGGGTGATGGCCCGGTCCTGTAGCCCCTGCTCCAGGTAACGCAGGGTGAAGTTGAGCACGTTGGGCCGCCAGTGGCTCTGCTGCCTGGCCCATTCCAGAAGCCTCTGATTGAAAGCGGAGAGCCGGAGGAAGGAATGTCTCGACTCCCTCATCTCAGGGGAGGAGCCACACAGCTTGCAGCGGGCTTCCCTAAGCTCCTCCGGGTTGAGGGTACGGCCACACTTGTCGCACTGGTCACCCCGGGCCTGGCTGTAGCCGCAGTGGGGACAGGTGCCCTCCACGTAGCGGTCGGGGAGGAACCTCCCCTCTCTAGGGCAGTAGGCCAGGGGCATGGTGCCATCATAGATGGAGCCCTGCTCCCGGAGCCGCAAGAAGAGATCGTGGACCACCCGGGTGTGGTTGGGTGTGCCGGTGGTGGTGTAGATGTCCCAGCTTATGCCCAGGCGCTGCCAGCAGTCCAGGAAGGAGCCGTGGAACTGGGCGACTACCTCCTGGGGGCTGCGGCCTTCCCTTTCGGCGCGGAGGGTGATGGGTGTGCCGTGCTGGTCGCTGCCCGAGACCATGAGCACCCGGTTGCCCTTGGCCCGGTGATAGCGGGCGAAGATGTCGGCGGCCAGGTAGCAGCCAGCCACGTGCCCCAGGTGCAGGGGGCCATTAGCGTAGGGCCAAGCGACACCGATGAATATCCGCTCCGCCATGTTGTCGTTTATTCTAGCACACTGGAGGGGCACCCTCTAGCCAAGCTTCAGCCAGGAGCGATAGACCTCCTTTCGGGGCAGGCCCAGCTTGCGAGATACCAGGGCGGTGGCCTGCCGGGCCGATAGGCCCAGCTCCCGGCAGCGGCGGAGCTCCTCCTCCAGGTGCTCAGGCTGGCCTGGGGATGTGGGTGGACTGCCCTCGATCACCAGGGTGAACTCTCCCCGGGGCTGCTGGAAGTGGGCAATGGCCTCCGATATGTGCCCCCGGAAGACCTCCTCGTGGAGCTTGGTCAGCTCCCGGGCCACGGCCAGGCGCCGGTCCCCCAGCACCGCCTGGATATCGGCCAGGGTCTCCTGGAGGCGGTGGGGTGCCTCGAAGAGGGCCAGGGTGGCCTGCTCCCCGGCCACCTGGGACAGGGCACGCCGTCTCGGCCCGGGCCGGGGAGGCAAGTAGCCCAGGTAGTGGAATTGGCGCAGGGGCAGGCCCGAGACCACCAGGGCTGCCAGCAGGGCCGAGGGGCCGGGCACCGGCACCACCGGGGTCCCTCTCTCGATGGCGGCGGCTATTAGCTCCTGTCCAGGGTCGCTGAGGCCCGGCGTGCCCGCCTCGGAGACCAGGGCTACGTCCCCCCTTTGCAGGCATTCCAGGAGGTAGGGCAGCTTTCGCCGCCAGTTGTGCTGATGGAGGCTGGTGATGCGGCTACGCAGGCCGTGGGCCGACAGCAGGTTTCGAGCTGTGCGGGTGTCCTCTGCCGCAATAAGGGAGACCTGCGCCAGCACCTCCAGGGCCCGTCGGGTTATATCCCCAAGGTTGCCTATGGGCGTGGCTACTACGAATAGTGTGCCTGCCATTGCTTATATTTCTCACCCAGGGAGAAGGACTGCCTCTCCCCTCTCCCTCTGGGAGAGGGATAGGGTGAGGGGTATGCGCCCCCCTTAACCTTGCCCGATTCCATTCTTCGTGGTGCCGCTGATCGGCGGCATGGA
>JACPQK010000139.1 GCA_016190535.1 Chloroflexota bacterium
GAAGCTGGGTATGGACACTATGCCGATAGCCAGCATCACGTTCTCTATGTCAGGACCCAGGGCGGCGATCAACACCAGGGCCAGCAAGATAGCGGGGAAGGCCCTCCAGGAATCCATGACGGCCGATATCGCCTGGTCAATAAAGGTGCCGCCCTTATAGCCCGATATCAGGCCCAGAGCCACCCCGCCCGTCAGTCCCACTACCACGGCGATCAAGCCCACCTGCAAAGAGATCCTGCCCCCATAGACCACCCGGCTCAGGATATCCCTTCCTATGTGGTCGGTGCCGAAGATATGGGCCAGGGACGGGCCCAGCAGCATAGCCTCGCTATCCAGTTTATCGATGGGATAGGGGGCAAGGAAAGGCGCTAGCAAGCTGGCAAGGACGACGATAAGCAGCAGCACCTCCCCCACCACGGCAGGCTTCTGGCTGTGGAGACGGCGCACGGAGTCAGTGTCCCAAAGGCGCGCCCCTCTCTGCCGCACCGTCCCCAGCGCTGCCGTTACTGCTCCGCTGAAGCTGGCTACCTTTTCCCTCGTCAACCCGAAAGCCATGTCGGCTCTACCGGTACTTAATCCTGGGGTCCAGGTAGACGTAGACTATGTCGACCAGAAGGCTCGCCAGCACCACAGTGGCTGCCACCAGTACCACCACCGCCTGGACCACGATAGGGTCGAGGCCGAGGATGCTATCCACTAGTAGCTTGCCCATGCCGGGAATGGCGAACAGCGTTTCCGTGATCACCCCGCTACCGAACATCACCCCGATATGCAGCCCGGTGAGGGTAACGATAGGCAGCAGCACGATCTTCAGGGCATGCCGGGAGAAGACCGCCCGTTCCGCTAGCCCCTTGGACCGGGCTACAGCGATGAACGCCATACTATAGGTCTCCAGAACGGCGGACCTGGTCTGCTGCACCACTACTGGCAAGAAGGCCATGGCATTGACAATGGAAGGAAGGACCATCCGCTCCAAGTTCTCGGCAGGGCTTTGGGTAAAAGGAACGTAGCCGGAAACTGGCAACAGCCGCAGCTTAATGCCCAAAATCATGATCAGGATTACGCCTACCAGGAAGCCAGGCATACCGATGCCAGCACCGGCAAAGGAAGTGGCAGCGGCATCCACCAGGGAGCCTGGCTTCCTCCCGGCGATGGCCCCCAGGGGTATGCCCAACAATAGGGACAACGCCGTGGAGAGGAACACCAGCTCCAGGGTAACCGGTAGGCGCTCCCTTATCAGCGTCGACACTTTCAGCCCTTTTTGCATGGAACGGCCCAGGTCACCCTGGAGCATGTCGCCCACCCAGGTGATGTATTGGACGTGAAAGGTACGGTCCAGGCCCCACTGCTGTCGCAGCTCGGCAGCGGCCACGGGGTTATAGCCTTCTCCCAGCATGGTACGCACCGGGTCCCCCGGGACTACGCGCATGAGGAGGAAGGTGCTGGCACTGACCAGGAACAGCACCGGGACTAGCCACAATAGCTTTTGAGCAATATATCGGGAGATAGGACCGCCTCCACCATTAACTCAAAGGAGTCGTACACAGAATAACATATTCAGTGGGCTGGCCTTCCACTGTCACAATTATCACAACCACTTCGACAGGGACAGGCAGGGGCCTGACAAGGATCCCTGCCTGTCCTTTTCCCTGTTTGTTTTATGGCCCGGGCCTAGTGCGTCACTTTAGCCAGAGCGTGTGGTACCACTCATGGGCGGGATAGGTTACCCAGCCCTGAAGCTTGTCTACAAGGGCGTAGCTCTCGTTCATGTTGAAGAAGTAAATGTCCATCACCTCGTCGTACATGATCTGCTGGAGCTCGTTGAACAGCCGCTTGCGAATCCCAGGGTCCAGAGTAGCGCCTATCTCGTCGATGAGGCCGTCAATTCGGGAGGCCGCCGGGTGGTTGCCATAGCGCCCCTGGTTGTATCCCCCCTTGCTGTGCATGAAGGTGGAGGCCCGCAACTCCAGGGGCACCATGGGGGTGTAGGAGCAGGCGGTCTGGTAGGTCAGCTTGCCCAGGACGTCCGCGTAACCGGTAGCGACCATGCGGATGCTGGCGTTGACACCTATATCCTTCCACTGGGCCTGGAGCACCTCGGCCATAGTAGGGGTCACGCCGTAGGGGAAGCAGGCGAACTCCAGGTTCAGCCCGCTAGGGAACCCGGCCTGGGCCAGCAGGTCCTTGGCCTTAGCCACATCCCGCTGTCGGGCGGGCAGGGCGCTATTGAACTCGGCAGATACCGAGGGGAACATAGTCACGGCAGGTCCGGCCAGCCCTTTGGTAACCAGCCGCACCATGGCCGGCTGGTCAAGGCCCAGGGCCAGCGCCTGGCGGACCCTCAGATCCCCCAGGGGGCTTTGCAGGTGGTTAATCAGGGCGCCGGTCAAGGTCAAGCCGGGCGTGGAGGCGACCTGGAAGCCGGGGGTTGCCCGGAGCTGGGCCACATGGTCCGGCACAATGACCTCCATCATGTCCCCCTGGCCCGTGAGCAGAGCGGCCAGTTGCACCGTCGGGTCGGTAATGGTCTTCCACTCGATGCCGCCCAGGTAGGGCAGCGGCGCTTCCCAGTAGCCAGGATTCCGCTTGAGCTTAACGGAGGTCTGGCTGATCCAGCTCTCAAAGACGAAGGCCCCCGTGCCCACGGGATGGGAGCCAACGTCCTGACCCCACTTGTCCACCGATGCCGGTGACATCATACCGTTGTGGTACAGGGAGAGGTTGAAGAGGAGGGCCGAGGATGGGCGCTTCAAGTTCAGCTTGAGGGTATAGGCGTCCGTGACTTCCACGCTGGCCAGGTCCGCCAGGGAGGAGCGGGCGAAGGGAGAGACCGTAGCAGGGGCCAGGATGCGGTCCAGGTTCCACTTGGCTGCCTGGGCGCTGAAGTCGGTGCCGTCATGGAACTTGACTCCCTGCCTCAACTTTAGAATGAGGGTGGTGGGGTTCGTGGCACTCCAGGACTCGGCCAACCCTGGCTGGGCCGCAAGCTTCTCGTCGTGGCGTACCAGGGTGTCGAATATGGCATACTCGTAGTTACGGGCCACGGTCCGGGAGGCGTGGGGGTCCAGGGTGGCGGCATCGGAGCCGTAGAGCACCCGCAGGGTCCCCCCGGTCTTGATGGCAGGTGCCGTTGTGGCCGTGGGGGCTATACTGGTTGGTGCGGCTGTGGGGGCTACCGCCGGGCTTGTGGGCGTCGGCGTGGCCCCTGGTGCAGAGGGGACTGTGGGAGTGGGCGTGGCCGCCGGGCCGCAGGCTGCCAGCAGCAGTGCCAGGATTCCCGCCAGCGCTGTCCACTTCTTCATCCTCGACATCGCCTTCCTCCTTTTTGGTTGTTAGTCTGCCGTCAGCCGAACTGCGTCTGCGGCCAGGAAACATGGCTTAATTGTGCGCTATTTCACACATGCTAAAGCTGGCCCTAGTCCCTCTGACCCGTCGCCTCTTGGAATACGCTTCCTCCGAATATCGCAGCTACAACCCGCTAGTTGTGGAGCCTGCCGGCCCGTCGGCTTCAAGCGCCCGCATTGTGGCACTGGCCGGAGCATTTGTCAACCCCCTGGTGTGCCTAACTCAGCACCGATGATGTTTCATCAGAGAAGGGTCCATCAGGATGCCTGCCCCATGATGTAACTGTTTTCGGCATACCCGCTATCCCAGCTTCCAGATAGCAGACCCTTTGCCCACCAGACCCAGGATGTAGAGCGCGACAAGACCCCCTCCTAAAGCCACGGCAAAGGGCGCACCCCATACACCGGCCAGCGCCCCGGCTTGCAGGCCTCCCAGGGGCCCTGTTCCCCAGGTGAGGATATAGGCGCCCATCACCCGGCCCCGCACCTGGTCCGGGACGATGCTCTGGAGCACGGTGGACATCAGGGCGTCGTAAGCCCCGCTCACACCCCCTACAATGACCAGGACCAGCAATGACAGGAGATACCACTGCGAGAAGGAGAAGGCCATCAGCGCTAGGCCGAACGCCAGGGCAAAGATCAAGAGCAACCGGCCCTTTCCCCGGATATCGCCCAGGGAGGCCACCGCCAGCAGCCCAATGATCGCTCCTGCCCCTGTGGCCGTCAGGAGGAAGCCCAGGCCACTCGGCCCAACGTGCAGCACGTCCCGGGCGAAGAGGGGCATCATGGCGTAGTAGGAGAAGCCGAAGGCGTCACACACAATCTCGACCAAGAGCAGCGCCCTAACATTGCCGTTACTGCGGACATAGCGCAGGCCGCTGGCCAGGTTCCGCCACGCCGACTCCAGGGCCTTTGGGCTGCCTCGCAACTTTCCGGGGACCCTCAGCAGGAGCGCTATGCTCAGCAGGCTGTTTATCCCGATAAGGGAGTAACAGGCCCCAACCCCTCCCCACTTTATGAGGCCCCCCGCTAGGGCGGGGGCGACGATACGTGTCGCCTGGACAGCCAGGGTATTGAGGCTTACCGCGTTTAGCAGGTCCTCTTTCTCCACCAGGTCTCTGGTGAGGGACTGGTGCGATGGCACCGTGAGGGCCATCATGGTGCCGGCCAGCGCGGTGATGGCCATGATCTGCCAGACCTGGACCGTGCCCGCGAATATGAGGACAGCCATCAACAGGGAGAGCAGGCCGACGCCTATCTGCCCCCAGACCAGCAACTGCCGCCGGTCCCGGCGGTCGGCGAGCATGCCCCCCACGGCGGCGAAGATAAGGAAAGGAAACCCCCGGCTGAGGGCCGCCGCCAGGCCTACCATCACCGCTGAGTTGGTGAGCTCCAGTACCAGCCAGCCCAGGGCCACAGTCTCTATCCAGCGGTTTGCCGACCAGAAGAGGGAGGAGGCCCAGAACCAGCGGAAGCTCCGGTAGCGGGCAGCCCGAAACACCGGGAGGCTGGCCACGTTAGCTCTGGCCCCGGACGCCACGGGCGAGGGGCCTAAACTCCCTTTCCAAAGGTGGCCATGCTCCGCAGAGGAGAATGACTACAGCCAAGAGGGCCACCGCAAGCGGTTGCCGACGTTCCTCTTTCCGGGCAAGGGTCCGGCTACCGCTCAGGAGAGGGGGGCTGGTGCTGTGCCCAGGGGCGCGCTCTCTCGAAGGCTACCGAAGCTCGCAGCACCTTGACCTCGGCCCAGCGGGGCCCGACGATGTGGAGCCCTATAGGTAAGCCCTGGGAGTTGAAGCCGCAGGGGACGTTGGCGGCGGTCTGCCAGGCCATGTTAATGGCCAGGCAGAAGGGGTTGAACCCTATCCAGGGGTCGACAACCTTTCCGCCGATGGTGCTGGGAGCGATCTGGCCCAGGGTCCAGGCGGGCACCGCCGAGGTGGGGCTGAGCAGCAGGTCGAAGCTGTCGAAGAAGCGGGCCATGCGGTAGCGGAACGCCTCCAGCTCGTGCAGGGCCTTGACCAACCGCTCGGTCTTCCACTCGCGGGCACCCTCCAGCATTTGACGCACAAAGGGGGTGAGCTTATCGGCGTGGGCCTCCAACAGGGAGCTATTGAAGGCGTGCCAGTTGGACCACATGATGGTGCGGAACATCTCCCGCATAGCCGCCGGGTCACCAATGGGAGGGTCGGCCTGCTCCACCCTGGCCCCCAGTTCGCTGAATGCCCTGGCTGCAGCTTCAGCGCTGGCCTGTACCTCGGGGTCCACGGGGGCATAGCCGAAGTCGGGGCTCCAGGCGATGCGCAGCCCCCGCACATCTCCGTCCAGGGCCTGAGAGAAGTCAGGGGGTGGCTCATGTAAACAGGTGGGGTCTCGGGGGTCAGGGCCGGCCATGACCTGGAGCAGCATGATGGCGTCCCGCACATCGCGGGTCATGGGGCCGTTCTGTCCGAAGAACCTGCCCCGGCGTCCCCGGTATTCCCCCTTGACAGGCGGGTCTATGCCCCACTCGGGGACGCGGCCCTGGCTAGGAAGTAACCCAAAGATGCCGCAAAAGGTGGCGGGGATACGGATGGAGCCTCCGCCGTCGCTCCCCACGGCCAGGGGTCCCAGCCCGGCGGCTACCGCCGAGGCTGCACCCCCGCTGGAGCCACCGGCGATGCGCGTCTGGTCCCAGGGATTGCAGCAGGGGCCGGCCACCAGGTTCTCGGTGGTGGCCACGGAGCCGAACTCGGGGCTGTTGGTCTTCCCCAGGATGATGGCACCTGCGGCGCGGACCCGCTCCACGACGACGTCGTCCCGGTCGGGGACCCAGTCCTTGTATACCAGGGAGCCGTAGGTGGTACGAATGTCCCTGGTGGGAGTCAGGTCTTTGATGGAGAGAGGCAGGCCATGCAGGGGCCCCACCTTCTCGCCCCGGGCCAGGGCCTTTTCCGCCTCCCGTGCCTGGTCCATGGCCTGGTCGGCGCAGACGGTGAGGTAGGCATTAAGCTGAGGGTTCAGCCTCTCGATGCGACGCAGGAAATAGTCCGTGACCTCCACAGGGGAGAGGTCTTTCCTCAGGATGCGCTCTTTCAGTTGCCACGCAGGGGTAAATGCCAGGTTATCTGCTGCCATCGTGACCTCCTGATGAGGGGGGAGAAGGTATCCTCAACGCACAACTTGCCCCGATAATCGACCGACAGCATCATACTCCCGCCTCCAGGGCATGTCAAAACCTCTGCGGAGGTGGTTTACCATTACCCCCGGCTGAGAAACCAGGGTTTGCTGCCCCGCGCACCGCATGGGGTGTTGCTGAACGCCTCCAGCAGGCTGTTGTTGACACCGCTGGGGAACCGCAATACACTGAACGAGCTATCATCGGCTTCTCTAAGAAATGCATTGGCCCGTGGCAAGAGTCTATCTGAAGGTGTTTCCCTGGATCAGCACCCTGTTGGGGGGCAGAGGAGCCGGTGCGCTAGTCCTGGAGGAGACTGTGGAGGCTGAGTCCACGGTAGCTGACCTGTTTGCCACCCTGGAGGCCAGGGCACCCGGGTTCGCCGAGGCAGTATTCAACTCCGAGGCACAAGAGCTGCGCAATGAGATAGTGGTCATAGTGGATGACTGCCTGGTCCGGGGAGAGGGCCTGAAGACTAAGCTCAGAGACGGTTCCAC
>JACPQK010000135.1 GCA_016190535.1 Chloroflexota bacterium
ACATTGAATAAATCAGGGCTCGTGCTGGTGCAGGCCGACAGGTCGGCCTGCCGGGGGTCTGGGGGTGTCCCCCAGATATAAATCCTCCCCCCATCCTGGCCAGGGAGGGGGATAAGGTGTCTGCCCAGCCGGGAGAGGCCGACTATCCCCTAGCGGGTGAATGTGCCCAAGGCGCAATCGCTAATTCTGGGGATATGATGGCTGTGAGCGACAGGTTCTTTGAGGAGAGGCGCGGAGAAGCCCCTTTCTCGCTAGAGAGAAAGGGGATCTCTGTATGAGCGGTCTCGTGGCCATCGTGGGCCCTACGGAGGTGGGCAAGAGCGCACTGGCTGTCTACCTGGCCCAGCGCTTCGGCGGGGAGATAGTCAACGCCGATAGCCGGCAGGTCTACCGCGGCATGGATGTGGGCACCGCCAAGCCCACCGCCGAGGAGAGGTCCCTGGTTCCTCACCACCTCTTCGACCTGATAGACCCCGACCAGCCCTTTAGCCTGGCCCTCTACCAGGAGCACGCCTATCAGGCCATAGCTGATATCCAGGCCCAGGGGCGGCTTCCTTTCCTGGTGGGGGGCACCGGCCAGTACGTGTGGGCGGTGCTGGAGGGCTGGCAGGTGCCCCGGGTGCCCCCGGAGGCGGCCCGGCGCAGGGAGCTGGAGGCCCGGCCTGGCCCCCAGCTCTACCAGGAGCTACTGCGGGTGGACCCCGTGGCGGCGGCCTCCATCCACCCCCACAACCGGCGGCGCATTATCCGGGCCCTGGAGGTGTGCTATGCCACTGGCCAGCCCTTCTCCCAGCTCAAGAGGCGGATGGGAATGCCCTTCCCGACCCTGGTAATCGGCCTTACCACCGACCGGGTCGACCTCTACCGCCGCATCGATGCCCGGGTAGAGGCCATGCTGGCCGCAGGCTGGGTGGACGAGGTACGGGCATTGCTGGCCCAGGGATACTCGCCGGACCTGCCATCCTTCTCCAGCAACGGCTATGGCGAGCTGGCCCTTTATCTCCAGGGGCAAGTGGGGTTTGCCGCCGCCGTGGAGGTGACCAGGCTTTCCACCCACCGGGTGGCCCGCCACCAGTATGCCTGGTTCCGCCTCTCCGACCCCCGTATCCGCTGGCTGGATATCCGGGAGCCTGGATTCGAAGCCAGGGCGGAGGCCCTGGTTCTGGAGTTTCTCTCAGGCCCGGAGCTCCGGCTACCAGCCACAGCCGGGTAACATCCGGGCCACAGCCATCCGGGCAACTTCGCCCCCCCCAGGCCCCTTAACAATAATAATTACCTAATAGGAAGATTTTTCTTACCATTTTCTGACTCATATACGGGACATTACCAGCAAGATGGATTATGCTGGCTAAAGGAGTCGACACCTGAAGCTAGGATTTGCGATAAAAGGGATGGAGGACAAGATGCAAAACTCTCTCGCTGCGATCAGAGCTATATCCAAGTCGATACGGCATTCCCCGGCCGGTGTCCACTGGTTGATGGCCGTGACGTTGCTCCTGTCACTGGCCTTGCCCCTGGTGGGAATAACAGGCACCGCCAGGGCTGCCCCGGTCATGGCGGCCCTGGAGGTCTTCGATCCGGGAGTTGAACCTGTAGTCCTGGGGACACCCTTGGACCCGAATGCCCGGGCGGATACCACCGCGGTCCCGGCGGAGGTCCCAGCGGGCTCTTTGATGTTGTTTGTCATCTCTGGCGTGGTCAGCGCCTTCAATCCCACCAGGGGCGAGTGGCGGATTGGCAGCCAGCCCGTCTTTGTCTACAACAGTGCCGATACAAAGCTGGTAAACAGCCCCCAGGTGGGGGACCTGGTCAAGATCATTGCCCTGCGTACCCTGGTCCCTGGCCCCATTGTGGCAGAGGTGATCACCCAACTGGAGGCAGGCCCCCTTCTGGATGTGACCCCAGCCAATGTGGGCACTGCCTTCCTCTACCAGGGCCTGGTGGAGGCTGCCGATGCCCACATCTGGAGGGTGGGTGGTGTTGAGTTCGTAATGGATGACCCCACCTTTCCCGCCGGAATTGACGCTGGTCTCGGACTCGGCAGCATTGTGGTGGTGGAGTTCATTATCTACACCCCCCCACCCCCGGGCGAACCACCTGTGCTGGTGGCTCTGGAGATCTTCGCCGCCGTGCCTAACGTCGTTCCCCCGACCCTGCACCCCAACCCCAGGTCCGATTTCACCTCCATGCCCCTGGGACTTCCCGAAGGTTCCATAGCCCTGTTCGTTATCTCGGGAGTCGTGTCAGCGGTGGATGGAGCAGGGCAGGAGTGGTGGATCGGCAGTCCACCCACTCTGGTCTACACCAGCGCCGATAGCAGGATTGTGGGTGCCCCCACCGTGGGGGACGGGGTCAAGATCATCGCAGTGCGCTCCATCGCCCCGGGCCCCATTGTGGTCGAGGTAATGACCCTGCTCGAAAGGGGACCGCTGCTAGCGGCCCCACCATCCATTGGAAATGCCATCCTGTTCTCCGGCCTTGTGGAGGAAGCGGATGGCCACGTCTGGCGAGTGGGTGGAGTTGACTTTGTGGTGGACGATCCTACCCTGGGAGCCGCCATTGACCCTGGCCTCGGCTTGGGCAGCATGGTAACGGTGGAGTTCATAGTCCTGGGCGCAACCATGTCGCCACCACCCGCACCCGGAGATATCCCACCACTTCCACCTCCGCCGGCACCCCCGGATACCACGGAGCCTTCGCCACCCCCCGTGCCCGCGGGGACGGAGATACGGTTCACCGGCACGGTGGCTAGCATCACGGGTAACCAGTGGACCATTGGGCCCTTCATCATCACCGTGGACGCCAGTACCAGGCTGGACAACAGCCCCGGCGTCGGGAGTGAGGTCGAGGTCCGGGCTGCCGTCCAGCCCGATGGCAGCGCTCTGGCTACTCGCATCACCAACTTGAGTCCGGTTGCCGCTCCTGCCCCCGGGCTTCCTGCACCGGGCGCTGTGGTGGCAGGAGAGGTGCGCTTCACGGCTACGGTGGTCAGCATCTCCGGGGACCAGTGGCACATAGGCGACTTTATAGTACGCGTGGACGGTTTTACACGCTTGGACGGAGACCCCACCACGGGTAGCCTGGTAGAGGTCAGGGCACAAGCGCAGACGGATGGCACAGCCCTGGCCACCCGTATCACGAACCTCACCGCAGCGGGTGGAGGTGGTGGCGGAGGAGGTGGCCCCGAGGGTGGGGGAGGCGTCATACCCGGTGGCCCTGGCTACGGCGTCCCGCTGGCGGTGTCCGTGTCCAGCACCAGGCTGCTCCTTGACCGTGTGGGCGAGGTGAAGGAGAAGCCCGGCGAGTTCGAGGTGAGGGACCGCCAGTACGAGGCTACCGGGTCCTTCCCCGTCAGCATCACCAGCACCGTTTCGTCGGTCACCACCTTCAATGCCAACGAGATCAAGGTTATCTCCAACCTGCGAGTACGGGATGGCACTGGCGAGCACCAGGGAACGGTAGACATTGACATCGACGCCCTTCCCGGGGGCCACCTTACGCTGGAGTTCCGGGGCTCAGTTGCAGTCTCCGGCTCCACCATCACCTCCAGCGGCACCTTCCGGGTGGTACAGGCCACGGGCGTCTTTGCCGGGATCAGATCGGAAGGCCCCTACACGCTTACCATAGTGGAATCCGGCGCAACTCTTGGTTCGCCGGCGATGGTGACTTTCTCCGCATCAGGCACGTAGCTTCTCCGCAACTGCGGTTTCGGGCGCGGGGCTACGGCCCAGGGCAGGGGCCGCTAGTCTCGCCTCGACAAGGGCTGGGGGACAGGGAAGACCTTAGACCACCCCCCAGCCCTTGGTCATTCCACCCTCTGGCCCCTGCTGATGAGGCCCACCCCTCCCCTAGAGTGGGGCTTGGTGGACAGTACTCGAACTTTCTGCGGCCTGACCCGGTGCCCAGGCTGCGAAAACTGCTTCGAGGACTCTGAAAAAGGTCCTGATGGCCCCCGCCCTAATGGTCATCGAGTAAATAATATGCCT
>JACPQK010000136.1 GCA_016190535.1 Chloroflexota bacterium
CAGATACTCCAGAGCGCCCAGCCCCATGCAAATACGAAAGTATATGTTCCTTCCCCAGGGGCTGTCAATTTGAATTTCCTGAGGGCGTTGCGAAATACTCCGCGCTTCAGCACGGGGTGGTAGTAAAGAACCCACAGCCAATCCTGGAGCCCGCACCGGGGACTATGCCCCCGCCTGTTGCACGCCCAGGATAGCCATCTCAGCCTCGGTGAGGCCCACCGCCCTCAGGTGGAGGCGGTTGCCCCGCAGGCTCTCCAGGGCGTTGATGCCCATGCCGCCCAGCATGTCCTTGATCTCGTGGCTCCAGCCCCGGAGCAAGTTGGCCAGGCGCTCGGAGGCGATCTCCGGGTTGATGCGCTTGGTGAGGCGCAGGTCGGTGGTGGCGATCCCCCAGGGGCACTTGCCCGTGTGGCAGTGCTGGCACACGGTACATCCCATGGCGATGAGGGCTGCCGTGCCGATGTAGACGGCATCAGCACCCAGGGCGATGGCCTTGGTTACATCGCCGGCGTTGCGGAAACCTCCAGCCACCACCACCGAGGCCCGCTGCCGGATGCCCTCCTGGCGCAGCCGGGTGTCCACCGCGGCCAGGGCCAGCTCGATGGGTATGCCCACGTTGTCCCGGATGATCTTGGGGGCGGCCCCTGTGGCTCCCCGGATGCCGTCCAGCACGACATAGTCGGCCCCCGCCCGCACCATGCCACTGGCAATGGCCGCCGAGTTGTGGACCGCGGCAATCTTTACCCCCACAGGCTTGGTGTAGTTGGTAGCCTCCTTGAGGGCATAGATAAGCTGGGAGAGGTCCTCGATGGAGTAGATATCATGCTGGGGAGCGGGAGAGAGCGCATCGGTGCCCTGGGGGATCATACGGGTCAGGCTTACCTCGGCACTGACCTTCTCCCCCGGCAGGTGGCCCCCGATGCCGGGCTTGGCCCCCTGGCCGATCTTGATCTCCACCATAGCCGCCGCATCCAGGTACTCGGGGTGGACGCCAAAGCGCCCCGAGGCCACCTGGACTATGGTGTTCTTGCCGTACTTGTACAGCTTGCGGTGAAGGCCACCCTCCCCCGTGTTGTAGAGGGTACCTGCCATCTCCGACCCCCGGGCCAGGGACTCGCAGGTATTGAGGCTGATGGCCCCGTAGGACATGGCGCTGAACATCACCGGAACTTCGATGGGCACCTGAGGGGGCAGCCTGGTCTTTACCTGCTGGGTCTGAGGGTCCACCTCCAGGCGGTCCGGCTTGCTCCCGATGTAAGTGCGCAGCTCCATGGGCTCTCGCAGGGGGTCAATGGAGGGGTTGGTCACCTGGCTGGCGTTGAGCACCAGGTGGTCCCAGTAGATGCGGTAGGTCTTGTCATTGCCCATGCCCGTGAGGAGCATACCCCCGCTCTCCGCCTGCTTGATGATATCCTCGATGACCTCGGGACGCCAGTTGTAGTTCTCCCTGTAGTCCAGGGGATTGCGGCGGATAGTCAGGGCGCGGGTAGGGCAGAAGACCACGCAGCGGTGACAGTTGACGCAGCGCTCGTCCAGGCTCTTGACCCTTCCTTCGTCCTCGTCGAGGTAGTGGGTGTCGTAGCTGCACTGGCTGATGCAGCCCAGGCAGAGGATGCAGCGGGCCTCGTCCCGGTCAACCTTGAACCTGGGGGGGAGATAGGTCTTCATCGTTGTGCCCCGGGCGTAGCGGCCATCACGGGCAGGGCCTGAACCTGGGCAGCGGTCTTGAGGCGGCCCACAATAGGCTCGCCGCCCACAGGTATCCACGCCCGGTCCAGCTCTGGGGAGATGAGGCGGATGGCCGCCTCCTCCGATGACAGGTAGAGCATATCGCCCTTTACGGCGGCGGTGAGGGGGCGCAGGCGGATACGGTCGGTGAGGCCGATCATCTCCCCCTGGTGGGCAATGATCACGGTGAAGGGGCCGTTGAGCAGCAGGCTGCCGTAGACCTGGCGCAGGCCCCGGTAGTAGTCCTGGGCCGCGGGGGGCTGGCGCTCAATCTCCGTCCACAGAGGGGGAGCCATGACATCGGCCATGGCCTCAATGGAGTGTCCATGACGGCGCACCAGGAGGTCCACGGCGTAGGCCACTACCTCGGTGTCCGTCTGCATAGTGCAGTGGTAGCCGAACATCTCCAGGTAGCGGCGGTTGATGCCGTAGGAGGAGATCTCCCCGTTGTGCACTACCGTCCAGTCCAGGATAGTGAAGGGATGGGCCCCCCCCCACCACCCGGGGGGGTTGGTGGGGAAACGGCCATGGGCCGTCCATAGATAGCCCTGGTACTCATCCAGGCGATAGAAATCGGCCACGTCCTCCGGGTAGCCCACTCCTTTGAACACCCCCATATCCTTGCCGCTGGAGAAGACAAAGGCACCCTCCATGCCCAGGTTGATCTTCATCACCCGGTCCACCACGTAGTCGTCCTCTGAGGGGATAGCGCTGTCCCCGTGGTGGTCCACCCGGACGAAGTAGCGCCACAGGCCGGGTGCCGGCCCGATGTGGGCCGTCTTCCTGGTGGGGATAGGCTCGGAGTGGACCAGGAAGAAGTTCCCCTCCAGAAAGGCCTCGACGGCCTCTTTGGCGCTGGGGGCAAGGTACATGAGATGGAGGACGTATTCATCCCTGTGCTCGGGGTATATGCCGTATGCAGCCAGGCCGCCGCCCAGGCCGTTGCCCCGGTCGTGCATATTGGCGATGGCCTTGATGACGGGGGTGCCGTTAAAGCGGCGGCCCGAGGTGTCCATCATGCCAAATATGGAGCAGGCATCGATCACCTTGTCCTCCCGGTGAGGGTTCTGAAGCTTCTGCCACATGGTCATTTCTGGGCTCCGTCTGAGGAATATGTTGCTAAGCCTGGGGAGCTGTCAGCCGCCACCCCGGCCGCTCCACCCGCTCGATGCGGGTCTCCTGGGGAAGAAAGGAAAGCTTTGGGGAAAGGAGCTCTCTGCCCATTCCAGGAAGCTGTATGCCGTCCCGCATAAGGCTGAAGAGCACCCCAGAGCGCTCGATTTCGCCATAGAAGAGCATACCCGCCACCCGTCCCTCCTTGAGCACCACCTTCTTATAGCTGCCCTGGGCGGCGCTGCCCGCCACCAGGACCTCGTAGCCCCCTTCGGACGGGGGATTGACCAGGCCGGCCCCCACGATGGCCAGGCCGAAGTAGTTAAAGGCGTTCATGGGTGCTCCACCCGGGTACTGGGCAGAGACCCCCGCCATGTTGTACCCCGCAACGCGCCCCCCCAGGTAGGCGCTGGGCCAGACGGGGATAACGCGGTTGGAGCCGGTGGTGAAATCGTGGGCCTCGGCCACGTCCCCGCAGGCGAACACGCCCGGCACGCTGGTGGCCATGCGCCGGTCCACGATTATCCCCCGG
>JACPQK010000132.1 GCA_016190535.1 Chloroflexota bacterium
CTGGCAGCCTGCGGCCCGGCGGCCACACCCACCCCCACGACCGGGCCTCAGCCCTCGCCTACAACGGCAGGGGCCACAGCCACGCCGGTGGGGCTAGCGCCTACAGCTACCAGACCCGCTCCTACCGCTACCCCAGCACCCAGCCCCGCTCCTGCTATCAGGACAGGTGGCAAATTGCGGGTATCGACCAGCGAGATACAGACCCTGGACTCGCACGCCATGTCTTCTCGCGGTGGCGATCAAATGACCAACATGCTTGATACCCTGGTGCCACCAGCCACCCAGGTGAAGGCGCGCCCTGGCCTGGCCGAGTCCTGGGAGGCGCCGGACGCCACCACCCTGGTCTTTCATCTGAGAAAGGGGATCAAGTTCCACGACGGCAGTCCCTTCAACGCCCAGGTGGCCAAGTGGAACTTCGACCGCATGATGGATCCCAGTACGGTATCACCCGTCTCCCGGTCATCCCTTGTCGCCGTGGACAAGGTGGAGGTGGTGGACGATGACACCATAAGGCTAAGGCTCAAGCAACCCTCCTCGGACCTCCTCTACTTTCTGGGCCTCCCTCAACTCTCCATGATGACGCCCACGGCCGTAGAGAAGTGGGGCAAGGACGTAGGCGCTCACCCCGTGGGCACCGGCGCTTTCATCTTCCAGGAGTGGGCTCCAAGCAGCAGGGTGAGGGTTGCCCGCAACCCGAACTATTGGAACCCGCCCCGCCCCTATCTGGACGGAGTCGAGTGGGTCATTACCGAAGACGCCTCCGTACTGCTGGCAACGTTGATCACGGGAGCCGTGGATGTAGCCGGCATTAATCTGCCAGAGCATCTGGATAGGGTGGAGAAAATGCCGGGGATGAGGGTAGGAGCTACAGCCGGCATCAATGTGTGGGGCATGTATTTCAACCATACCAAAGCACCCATGAACAACCTGGACTTCCGCAAAGCCCTGGACCTGGCTGTGGACCGGGAGGCGATGGTGAAGGCGCTCCTCAAAGGGCGGGGTACGCCGGCCAATAGCCTGTTCACCCCAGCCCTGGCGGAGTACAACAGCGCTCTCCCCATCGTGAAGCGCGATGTGGCCCAAGCCAAAGCCCTGCTGGCCCAGGCTGGTTACAAGAACGAGGAACTGGACTTCGGGTGCTGGCCAGGTCAGGCTATTGCGACTACCCTCTGCGAGGCTGTGCAGGCCCAGTTCAAGGATATTGGTTTGAACACCAAGATCACCGTGCACGCCAGCGCGGGCTACGCCCGGGTCCTGGGCCAACTGCTGTACGATATCAGCATACTCTATACAGGCCTTCTGCCCGCGTCGAACAGGGCCAATATCCTCTATCACCGTAGCGGCAGGCTCAATTCGGGCCGCCTCGGGGACAGCCCCCTGGCCCGCAAGATCGACCAGCTAGTGGAACAGGTAGGGGTTACCTACGACGCGGATGCCAGAAAGCGCCTCTTCGGCGAGCTCCAGCAACTGGCCTTCGATAATGTCGTAGACCTCTACTTCATGTATGTTCCCACAACGTTGGCCATCAACCAGAGAGTACAGAACTACGTCCAGTATGCCGGCGAGCCACTCCCCCTGCACGAGGTCTGGCTCAAGGACTGAGCCGCTGGATTCCCAGCGGCCTGCTTGCCAAGGCCGGTGCCTGCATGGATAATAGCGGGCACCGGCCCTTGCCTTGTACCTGTGCTTTGGAGGAGGTGAATAGCCATGCCAGTTCTCACTGCCGATGAGGTCCTGGTGGAGTGCCTCAAAAACGAGGGGATACGTTTTATCTTCGGGAGCCCGGGGGATGAACATCTATCCCTTCTGGACTACCTCTACCGGGACGGGGCCATCCGCTTCTTTGACACCCGCCACGAGAACACCGGGGTGCTGGCCGCCCTGGGATACAGTCAGGCCACAGGGGGACCTGCGGTATGCACCGGCACCGTAGGCTCAGGGGTAGCCAACATGTTCAACGGCCTCTACTGTGCCTGGCGCTCCCGAGCGCCGGTGGTGGCCATCGTATGCAAGCACGGGCCGGGGCTATGGGAGCGGGACAGCATCAAGTCCTTCGACCAGAGCGCCTGCTTCCAGCCCATCACCAAGTGGACAGTGGATGTGGACCGGATAGAGCACCTCCCCGACGCCCTCCAGCGGGCCTTCCGAGTGGCCACCGCCCCACCCACCGGCCCGGTGATGGTCTGCATCAACGAGAACCTGCTCCAATGTTGCTCCGGCCCCCAGTTAGACATTGAACTGCCGCCCAGGGAGCGCTACCACCCCGCATCCCCTCTCACCTATGCCGACCCCTCCCTGGTTCAAAAGGCAGCCAGGCTCCTGGTAGAGGCCCAGTTCCCCCTGCTTCTCGCCGATGACCGCACCTTCTGGAACGGGAGCGAGGCCGAGCTGGCCCAGCTCGCCGAGGCGCTGGCGGCCCCCGTCTTCCAGGCAGGAAAGAACTTTCGCCCTCTCCTTCCCGAGGATAGCCCCCTGGCCTGGGGCTTCCTGAACTTGGCCACAGTCGGTAGAGCCCGGGAGATCCGCGGCCAGTGCGACCTGCTCCTGGCTGTGGACTGCACCTTTGACAGCAGCATCACCACCGGGGCTGCCGAGCATCCCATTGGCTGGGAGCCCAAACGCTTCCCAGAGCGGATTATCCAGATAGACTCGGATGCCCACTTCATCGGCAAGTTCTACCCCGTCGAAGTGGGCATCCTGGGGCACTCCAAAGCTGTGCTGGGGCAGATACTCCAGGCGGTGAGAGACTTGGGAGTGGAGGGGAGACAGCGGGAAAAGCGCCTGGAGATGCTACGCCAGGCCAAAAAGGACTGGTTGGCCTTCCTGGAGGCGGAGCTGGACCCGGTGAGGGAGAAAGTGCCCATTGACCCCCTGCTGCTGGTGCGAGAGATGAGCCGGGCTATGGACTCCCGCGACCTGGTGGTGGTGGGAGGGGCCACCATACGGGGAGTTTTCGAGATGCTGGGGGCCTTCCTGGCCCCGGCACCGAGGATGGTCTTCGGCGGTGGCTATGAGGGCAGCCTGGGGCAGGCCCTGGCCCGGTCTATGGGCCTCAAGCTGGCCCATCCCCACAAGCGGGTAACGGCCCTGTGCGGGGATGGGGAGTTCTGGTTTGGCAATGCCTCCGAGCTGGAGACCCTGAAACGGCACCGCCTCCCTATCCCCATTGTCATTAGCAACAATGGGGCCTTTGGCAACATGTTGAACCGGCAGAGGCAGCTCTATCAGGAGCGGTTCATCGGCACCCACATTGACAACCCGGACTTCTCATACCTGGCCCGGGCCTTTGACATGTACAGCGAGACGGTAGTGGAGCCGCGAGAGCTGCCTGGCGCTCTGAAACGGGCCCTGGAGTGCGGACGGCCGGCCCTGGTGGACGTGCACACCGACCCCTTCGCCACCCTACCCGGACGCCGCCCCACGCACCGCTGAGCACCAGCAGGATGCTGAAAAACCCTTCCCACCATCCCCCCCTGCCCCCTCCTCCCCCTCTTCCTTCGGCTGCGCTCAGGACAAGCTCTGCAGGAGAGGGGGCTGGGCGTAGCCCAGACCCACGAAGGGATACGCGGCAACCAGTCTGCCCTCCAAACCAGAAATCCATCGTGGGTGCGGGCGAGCCC
>JACPQK010000133.1 GCA_016190535.1 Chloroflexota bacterium
ACGGCCCCCTGCCCGCCCCTCGTCTCCCCCGCAGAGGACCTGGGACAGGGGAGGCCCGCCTCCTCGGCGGGGTGGGCCGGAGAGCACGCACCCCGGCCCCAGCCATCGGCGGCCTCCAGAGGGTGGCAGGCATGGCTCGCCTTAGGGTTGCCATTCAAGGCGTCAGCGGCAACATGGGCCAGCAGGTGCTGGCTACGCTCTGCCAACAGCCAGACATGGAGCCGGTAGGCGCTGTGGACCTCAAGGCTCGGGAAGAGTACCTGCCCCTCCCCACTGGCGCTGGCAGCATACCCTTCTCTCAGGACGTGACGGCCCTGCTAGCCAGGGCCAGACCCCAGGTAGTGGTGGACTTCAGCCACGCCGATGCCGTTATGCCCCTGGTGCACGCCGCCGTGCAACATAAGGCGAGCCTGGTTGTCGGCACTACTGGCGTAAGCAGCCAGCAGGTGGAGGAGATTGGCCATCTGTGTCAGCAGCACGGGGTAGGTGCCATAGTAGCCCCCAATTTCTCCCTGGGGGCGATTGTGCTGGCCTATCTGTCGAAGATAGCTGCCCGCTACTTCGACTACGCAGACGTCATCGAGATGCACCACGAGAGGAAGGCGGATGCCCCCTCGGGCACTGCCTTGGCCCTGGCCCGGTCCATGGCAGCGGCCCGCGGCCGGGCTTTCGAGCGGGCACCTACCTCTAAGGAGGTGCTGGCAGGGACCCGCGGGGGAGAGCAGCAAGGGGTAGGGCTGCACAGCTTGCGCATGCCGGGTCTCTTGGCACATCATGAGGTAGTTCTGGGGGGGCTGGGCCAGACCCTCACCTTGCGCCATGATACCATCAGCCGGGAGAGCTATATGCCCGGCGTCCTGCTCGCCATCCGGGAGGTGGTCAACCGAAAGGGTCTGGTCTATGGCCTGGACACCCTGCTCGGCCTTGGGGGGTAGACGGTGAGAGCGGTTAGGGCGGCCTTGGTCGGGGCTAATGGTCTAATCGGACGAGAGTTTCTCAGGGTCTTAGAGCAGCGCCGTTTTCCCCTGGCCACATTGGTCCTCCTAGCTTCCAACCGGGCGGCGGGCACCAAGTACTTCTTCAATCACGGGGAGCTGGAGGTCCGGGAGCTAGTCCCTCAAGCCCTGGAACGTATAGAGTTGGCCCTTTTTGCCACGGGGGAAGAGATCAGCCGCTACTTTTCGCCTATCGCCACCCGCAAGGGGGTGGTGGTGGTGGATAGCAGCCCCGCCTGGCGTATGGACCCCCGGACCCCTCTTGTGGTCCCCGAGGTAAATTACCTGGACCTGAAACGCCACCGGGGAATCATCGCTAGCCCCGACTGCGTAGCTACCGTTCTGGCCACCGTCCTCTGGCCTCTCCATAGAGTCAACCCCGTGAAGAGGGTCATTGTTGACACCTACCAGTCGGTTTCCGACAGCGGGCAGGCCGGGGTAGAGGAGCTGACCAGCCAGTCCCGTCTAGTGCTGGACGGCAAGGAGGCCTCCCCTCACATCTATCCTCACCAGATCGCCTTCAACCTGCTCCCAGAGATTGGGGTCTTTCAAGACAATGGCTACACCCGGGATGAGTTGATGGTGGCGGAGGAGGCCAGGAAGGTGATGCATGCCAAGAACCTGGCTGTTTCCGTCACCTGCGTGCGGGTGCCTGTGCTCTACGGCCTCTGCGAGGCTGTCCATGCGGAGTTCTCCCGGCCCATGGCTGCGGAGGAGGCCCGCTCCATCCTGGCCCAGGCTCCCGGGGTGAAGGTATTGGATGACCCCCTGGAGGGGATCTATCCCCAGCCCTGGGCGGCTATCGGCAGCGACCTGGTCTATGTGGGACGACTCCGCCAGGACACCTCCAACAGCTACGGTCTGGGCATGTGGATAGTGGCGGACAACCTGCGCAAGGGCACAGCCCTGAACGCGGTGCAAATCGCCGAGGAGCTCATCAGGAATGATTGGATGTAGCCTGCGGGCTGGAGCTATCAGGAGGAGGCGAGCATGAAAACGCTGGGCAGACTGCTTACTGCTATGGTAACGCCCTTCGATGAGGCAGGGCAGGTGGACTACGCCCAGGCCTGCCGCCTGGCCCTGGCCCTTCTGGAATCGGGCAGCGACGGCCTGGTAGTCGCCGGCACCACCGGAGAGGGCCCCACCTTGACCCATGAGGAGAAGCTCCGACTGTTCAAGGAGGTACGCTCGGCGGTGGGGGAGCGCGGCGCAGTAGTGGCGGGCACGGGCACCTATTCCACTGTAGAGAGCATCAAGCTCACCCAGGAGGCCGAGAGCATCGGTGTGGACGCAGCCATGCTGGTGGTCCCCTACTACAACCGGCCCACCCAGGAGGGCCTCTTCCAGCACTTCGCCACCATTGCCCGGGGCACTAGCCTACCCTGCATCCTCTACAATGTGCCCAGCCGCACCGTCACCTCCCTGGCCCCAGATACGGTGATCCGCCTGAGCCAGCAGGTGCCTAATATCGCAGGCGTGAAAGAGGCCAGCGGCGACTTCAATGCCATAGCGCGCATCATCGAAGGATCTCGCCCCGGCTTCCGGGTGTGGAGTGGCAACGATAACGACACCCTGCCCATCCTGGCGCTGGGTGGCTATGGCGTCATCAGCGTGGCCTCCCACCTGGTAGG
>JACPQK010000131.1 GCA_016190535.1 Chloroflexota bacterium
ACAAAACACACCGCCTTTACGCAGGCTGGGGCTTCACCCTCATCCCTTCGCCTTGCTCAGGGCAAGCTCTAACCTTCCCCCGTCGAGGGGGAAGGGATTCTGGGGGATACCCCCAAACCCCCAGCAGGAAACCTCCGGTTTCCTGCACCTTCCCAGGGGTGCCAGGGGGTTTGCCCCCTGCCGGGGGAGTGTTCATAGAATGTCAACATAATTTGTTTATGACCATCAGCCGGGGGTAGGAATCCACGGATTAAGCCGGGGACGATGGCCTTGCGCCCCGCTTCTTCAAACTTTCTTCAAAGTGTACTGCTACAACTATATCAGTAAGCAAACACTACGGTGGGAGGTGCTAGATGTGAAGGAGCGGTTGAGAGGAAGGCAGGAGCCCAGCACTAAAGACCTGTTGGAAAGGAGGCAGTAAAATATGAGGAGACACTGGCTATTCTGGACTCTCCTGGTGACAGCCTTGGCCTTCGGCATCACCGGGGGCACCGTGCTCGCCCAGGGGGAGGGCACTGACACAGGTTCGCCGTTCAAGAGCTTTGCTTCTCGCGTAGCTGCCATACTGGGGCTGGACGAGGCCCAGGTCCAGGACGCGTTTAAGCAGGCTGCCCGGGAGATGGAGGATGAGGCCCTGCAAAAGAAATTGGGCCACATGGTGGAGCAGGGCCGGATCACCCAGGAACAGGCGGACCAGTACCAGGATTGGTACCAGTCCCGGCCCGAGACCCTCTCCCCGGGGCTACCCTTCGGGGGGCCGAGATTCTTCGGCGGTGGAATGAGGGGGTGGCACGACATGGGCTTCAAACACGGGCTTGCTCCGGCTCCCACGCCCGAGAGCTCGGGGACGACCTCTTTCTGAGGCTTGTGGTCGGGATCGAGCCGAGGGACGGGGCACTGCCCCGTCCCTCCCTGACCAGTAGCATGGCAGGCAATGTAGCGAAGTAGCAAACCGGAGGCAGCGGGTGTGCAAAGCACAGTGCTGGTAGTCGAGGACGACCCCCACATCGTCGAGCTGGTCCGGCTGTACCTGGCGCGCGATGGACACAAGGTGATAGCGGCCTTTGACGGCCGGGAGGGCTTGCGCCTGGCCCGGGAAGTGCGGCCGGACCTGCTGGTCCTGGACTTGATGTTGCCCGGCCTGGACGGGATGGAGGTATGCCGCATCCTGCGGGAGGAGTCGGACATGCCCATCGTTATGCTTACCGCCCGGGTCGAGGAGGAGGACCGCCTGGCCGGCCTGAACCTGGGGGCCGACGACTACGTCACCAAGCCCTTCAGCCCCCGGGAGCTGGCTGCCCGGGTCCGGGCGGTGCTGCGGCGAACGGCCAGCGGCGCTGTGGAGCGGGGGCCTGCTGAGCTAAGGTACGGCAGCATCACGGCCAACCTCCGCCTCCGGGTAGTGTCCGTTGGAGCCACCACGGTGCGTCTCACCCCCACTGAGTTCCGGATACTGGCATTGCTCATGCGCCAGCCGGGCAGGACCTTCACCCGGCAGGAGATCCTGGACGGGGTGTTTGGCTACGACTTCGATGGCTTCGACCGGGCGGTGGATGCCCACGTTTCCAACCTCCGCCGCAAGCTTGAGGCAGACCCCCGGGACCCCCACTACATTCATACCATCTACGGTGTGGGCTACAGGTTCGGCGATGCGTAGCTGGCTGTTCAGCCTCCAGTTCCGGCTGATCGCGGGCTTCGCCCTGGTGCTGGCCCTGGCCCTGGGGAGCATCAGTTGGTACGTGGCCTCCGCGGCTCAGCGAGAAGCGCAGCGCTTCCAGCAGGAGATGGAGGAGGCCCGGGCCTCCCGTGTGGAGGAGATCGTCTCCCAGTTCTACTCGGCTCGGCGAGGGTGGGTGGACCTCCAGCCAGCCATCGAGCAGGCCGGTGCCCTCTATGGATGGCGCATCGTGGTCAGGGACCGGGAAGGACGGGTGGTCGGCGATTCCCACCTGCAGTTTGGCAGCCCGTGGAGACAGGCCCGGCCGGGAAGCCGGCTGTTCCCCGTCCTCAGTGGGGGCAGCCAGGTGGGCTCCGTGGTCATCGCTCCCAGCGATGTCCCCATTATAGCCCCGGAACCGCCCCTGTCCCGCTTGGTGTCCTCGGTACACTGGTCCCTCCTCTGGACGGGCCTGGCGGCGGGAGCGGGCGGGATCTTGCTGGTCTCCCTGATGTCCCGGCGGGTCCTGGCTCCGCTGCGCGCCCTGAGCGGAACGGCCCAGCGCCTGGGCCGCGGGGAGCTCTCGGCCAGGGTGGCTGTCTCGGGTAGGGACGAGGTCTCGCGCCTGGGCGACACCTTCAACGCTATGGCGGAGGGGTTGGAGCAGGCGGAAAAGCAGCGGCGCAGCCTGATGGCTGATGTGGCCCACGAGCTGAGGACACCCCTCTCCAACGTACAGGGCTACCTGGAGGCAATTAAGGACGGCGTCCTCCAGCCGGACAGTGCCACCATAGCCACTGTCTATCAACAGGTGGTACACCTTTCCCACCTGGTAGAAGACCTGAGGCTGCTGGCCCTGGCCGAGGCGGGTGCCCTGCGCCTGGACCGCAGGCCCGATTCTCTGGAGGACGTGCTCCGCCGGTCTGTGGAGGCAGTGCGGCTGCGCGCCGAGGCCAGGGGCATCGCCCTTTCTCTGGATCTCCCCCCGGGCCTTCCCCCGGTGGAAATAGACAGGACACGCATCGCCCAGGTGGCAGGTAACCTGCTGGAGAATGCCCTCCAGCACACGCCGCAGGGGGGCCAGGTAGCTGTGACGGTGGAGGCAACGGGGGATGCCAGGGCAAGGGTCACCGTGGCCGATACCGGCGAGGGCATCCCCCCCGAGGACCTCCCGCAGGTGTTCGAGCGGTTCTACCGCGTTGACCCGGCGCGGAGCCGGGCTACCGGGGGTGTTGGCCTGGGGCTCACCATCGCCAAACAACTGGTGGAGGCCCACGGCGGCACCATCCGCGCCGAGAGCACGCCGGGCAGCGGGAGTCGCTTCATTTTTGATTTGCCCCTGACTGGGCCCCGTGCCCTGAAGGAGAGAGGATAGAAAACCATGGGTGGACTTCTAGGCGCACTCAAGATGCTGAAGCTCTGGCAGGTGGGTATGCTGGCTGCCGTCCTGGTAGGGGCAGTCGGTGCCACCTATGGGGTCTATGCCCTTGCCAGCAGCTCGGGCCAGCAAAAGCTCGGCCAGGACCAGCAGGTCATACCCGTGCAGTACGGGAACGTGGTGAACCAGGTCTCCACCAGCGGCAGCCTGGTTTTCCCCGATAGGCAAGCGCTGACCTTCGGCACCCAGGGGACCGTGGAGGAGGTGCTGGTGAAGGAGGGCCAGGAGGTGACGGAAGGGCAGCCGCTGGCCAAGCTGGACGCCGCCACCGTATCGTCCCTGGAGAAGGCGGTGGCCCAGGCACGGGCCAGCCTGCGCAGTGCTGAAGCCGCCCTGGCCAAGGCAAACGACCCCTATACGGCGCTTGACCTGGTTCAGGCCGAGGCGAAAGTGGCCGACGCCAGGCTCTCTCTTCAGAGTGCCCAGGATGCCCTGGACAAGGTGTTGCAGCCTACCCCGGAGGATGTCGCCAAGGCCAGGGCAGCGGTGAGCAGCGCCAAGCAATCTGCAAAGAACGCGGCGGAGGTGTTGGACTCCCTGAAAGCAGGGCCTAGCGAGGCGGACATAGCCAAGGCCCAATCTCAGGTGGACGCTGCAAAAGTCTCCCTGGCCAACGCTGAGAGCGAGTTTAAGCTGACCGACAAGGACTGGGCCGCCAAGCTGAAGACAGCGCAGGGGGCCCTCAACACCACTATGGACAGCTACAGCGGCGTGTTCAGGAAATGGCTGGGAATTGAGCTTGCTGAAAGCGAAAGGGGTCTTGGCCCGGACACTTTGTTAGCCTCCTGGGGAGCTGACCTGACCGCGCTTTTCGACCCCGGGCTCCGCTTCCAGGACATCGAGCAGTCCTTCATCGCCCAAGGCCCGGCTCCTGATGACCCCGCTACCCCGTGGAATGAGGTCACCGTATATACCTGGATGAATATCTACCCCGGTCCGTTGGTCCCCACCTGTAAGGACGGGACGCTCCCCACGCGGGGCCTGTGTATCAAGGAAGAGATGGACAAGGCCTGGGATGCCTATGAGAAGGCGGTGGAAGGCCTGGAGGTGGCCCAAATTCAGGCAGCGAAGGCTATCGCCAGCGCTGAGACTGTCCTCACCAAGGCCAAGGACAGCCTGGCGGCTGCCCAGGAAGCACTGGCCAACCTGAAAGCGGGACCAGA
>JACPQK010000017.1 GCA_016190535.1 Chloroflexota bacterium
AAGACGGCCACCCCCAATGCCCCTGTCAAGAAGGGGGAGGTGGTGCGGGCAGTGGTGGTGCGGGTGGTCTGCCCCGCCCGCCGTCCTGATGGCAGCTATATCCGTTTCGATGAGAATGCAGCGGTCATCCTGGATGATAGCCGGAACCCTCGGGGCACGCGTATCTTCGGTCCTGTGGCCAGGGAACTCCGGGAGAAGAAATTCACCAAGATCGCATCCCTGGCCCCAGAGGTGCTGTGATGGCGGCCAAGCTGCGCAGCGGGGACACGGTCCTGGTCATTGCAGGCAAGGACCGGGGCAAGAAGGGAAAGATACGCCTGGTGTTGCCCAGGGAGGGGCGTGCTCTGGTGGAAGGGATCAACATGGTGAAGCGCCATCTTCGGGGACGGCCCGGTGTGCGTCAGGCGGGGATCATCGAGCGGGAGGCCCCCATCGCTGTCTCCAACTTGATGCTGCTATGCCCTCGCTGCAGCCAGCCCGCCCGGGTGGGGTTTCATTTCCTGGAGGATGGTCACAAGGTCCGGCAGTGCCGGGCGTGTAAGGAGGTGGTGGAGTGAGCGCTCAGCAGCGGCGCAAGCGGGCCCCGGAGGCACCGCCGTCGCCCTCAGCCGTGGCGGGACCGCCCCGGCTGCTGAAGCGCTTCCGGGGGGAAGTGTCGCCCACGCTGGTCCGGGAGTTCGGCTATCGCAACCCTATGCAGGTGCCGCACCTGGTGAAGATTGTGCTAAATATGGGCTTGGGGGAGGCTCTTCAGAACCCCAAGGCAATTGAGAACGCCCAGCGAGACCTGTCCACTATTTCAGGGCAGCACCCAGTGGTGACCCGGGCCAAGCGCTCCATCGCTGGGTTCAAGGTGCGCCGGGGCATGCCCATTGGTACTATGACCACCCTACGGGGGCGGCGTATGTGGGATTTCCTGGACCGCCTGATAAACGCTACCCTCCCCCGGATGCGGGACTTTCGGGGGGTACCCACCGAGTCCCTGGATGGTGGGGGAAACTACAGTCTAGGTATGAGGGAGCAGATCCTCTTCCCGGAGATAGACTACGATACCATCGACAAGGCCCGGGGGCTGGGGGTGACCATTGTGACTACCGCCCGGAGCCGAGAGGAGACCCTGCGCCTTCTACAGTTGCTAGGTATGCCTTTTGCAGGAGGCCAGAGCCGTGGCTAAAGTTGTGGATCTTATCAGGATGAACCAGGTGCCCAAGTTCAAGGTGCGCAAACATAACCGTTGCCACCTGTGCGGGCGCTCCAGGGCCTACTACCGGCGTTTCGGCCTGTGCCGCCTGTGTCTGCGGGCCCTGTCGTTGCGGGGGGAGATCCCTGGCGTTCGCAAGGCAAGCTGGTAGGGGGGGAGCGAGTTGGAAGGTACAGATCCCATCGCCGATATGCTCACGCGGATTCGCAATGCCCTCTTGGTGCACCACGAGTCTGTAGTGATGCCGGCTTCCCAGATGAAGCTCGCCATTGCCAGTATTCTCAAACAGGAGGGTTTTGTCCAGGACTACCAGGTACTGCGGAATCCTCCCCAGCGTAATCTCAAGCTGAACCTCAAGTATGTGGAGGGGAGGACCCCAGCCATAGTACGCCTGGAACGCGTGAGCAAACCTGGCCGCCGGATTTACGTGGGCAAGGCAGAGTTGCCTCGCCCCCAGCGCGACCTGAGGGTTGCCATACTGTCCACCTCCCAGGGCGTAATGACCTCTCGGGACGCCTGGCGGCGTAACCTGGGGGGGGAGCTCCTGTGCTACATATGGTAGGTGGTGGCTATGTCTAGAGTGGGGCTCAGACCTATTGAGCTGCCCTCAGGGGTCGATGTCTCCACCCAGGTGCGGGTGGTTACGGTGCAGGGCCCCAAGGGTAAGCTGGAACATGCTTTGCCCCAGGGAATCTCCGTCAGCCGGGAGGATGGGAGGCTGTTGGTGTGCCGGGCCACGGACGAGAAACGGCATAAGGCCCTTCACGGGCTCACCCGCACGCTGTTGGCCAACATGGTGCTGGGGGTTACCCAGGGCTTCTCCAAGGCCCTGGAAGTCCAGGGGGTGGGGTACCGTGCCCAGCCTTCGGCGAAGGGCCTGACCCTGACCCTGGGCCTCTCCCACCGCGTGGAATTCCCGGCGCCAGCGGGCGTGAGCTTCAGTGTGGATGGCTCCCGGATTACGGTCTCGGGGATCGATAAACAACTGATAGGCCAGGTGGCGGCCCGGCTCCGCTCCGTTCGACCGCCGGACTCTTACACGGGCAAGGGCCTCCGCTACCTGGGGGAGATGGTTAAGCTGAAGCCGGGCAAGGCTGCTAAGAAGGCGAAGTAACTATGAGAGGGACTGCAAGGGAAGCGCGCCTGCGAAGACATGTCCGGGTGCGTAAGCGGATGGAGGGCAATAGCCAGCGTCCCCGGCTCTGCGTCTTCCGAAGCTTGAAGCATGTCTATGCGCAGGTTGTCGATGATGGGGCCAGACACACGCTCGTTTCGGCCTCCAGCCTGGACCCCGATCTGCGGCATCCCAAGGGCCCTGTCAAGAAGGTAGATGTGGCCCGCCAGGTGGGCGCTCTGCTGGCAAAGCGGGCCCTGGAGCAGGGGATAACGCAGGCAGTCTTCGACCGGGGAGGCTACAAGTACCACGGGCGAGTGCGGGCCCTGGCCGAGGCTGCCCGTGAGGCAGGACTGGTGTTCTAATGGCAGCAAATGTAGAGACACGCGAAGAGGGGCTAGCTCCCGAAGCCGAGGTGGTCTTGTCGGAGAAACTGGTGCACCTGCGCCGGGTGGCGAAGGTGGTCAAGGGCGGGCGGCACCTGAGCTTCAGTGCCCTGGTGGTGGTGGGGGATGGCCGCGGCCGGGTGGGCGCAGCCCTGGGCAAAGCCAACGATGTCCCTACCGCTATCAGGAAGGCGGCGGAGAGGGCGAAGAAGAACCTGTTCCCCGTGCCCTTGGTAGACACGACCATTCCCAGCCCCATTGCCATCAAGTTTGGCGCAGCCCGGGTGCTGCTTAAGCCCGCCTCTAGAGGCACGGGTATCATAGCGGGGGGTGGCGTGCGAGCGATAGTAGAGGCTGCGGGCATAAAGGATATCATCACCAAATCCCTGGGCAGCCGGAACCGCATCAATGTGGTCTGGGCTACCTGTAAGGCCCTTCAGAGCCTGCTGAGACCGGAAGAGGCCGCCCGGCGACGGGGTGTAGCGCCTCCTTCGGGGCGGCCCCCAACTCAGGATCCCAAGCGGGAGGCTGGGCTTGAGTAGCCTGAAGGTTACCTGGGTGAGGAGCGGAATAGGGCGCCCGGCCGACCAGAAGGCCACCCTGCGCGCCCTGGGCTTCCGCCGTCTTTACCAGAGCCTGGTGCAACAGGACTCCCCAGCGGTGAGGGGTATGCTGTTCAAGGTAAGACACCTGGTGCATGTGGAAGAGGTGAGCGAGCATGAAACCCCATGAGCTAGCACCTCCCGCTGGGGCCCGGCGTCCCTCCAAGCGTGTGGGCCGGGGGAACGGCAGCGGCCACGGCACCTACTCGGGAAGGGGTTTGAAGGGCCAGAAGTCCCGCAGCGGCTTCAGAATGCGTCCCGGCTTGGAGGGGGGGCAATTGTCCCTTATCAAGCGGCTGCCGGAGAAGCGGGGTTTTACCAACATCTTCCGGCGGGAGTACGCTGCAGTCAACCTGGCCCAGCTACGCCGTTTCCCCGAAGGGGCCACGGTAACTCCCCAGGAGCTGGTCGCCGCGGGTATCCTGAAGTCCGTTCGTAAGCCGGTCAAAGTGCTGGGGGAGGGGGGGCTGGACCGCCGCCTGGTGGTGCGGGCCCAGGCCTTCTCCCAGGCCGCCCGGGCCAAGATCGAGGCTGCCGGGGGCCAAGCCGAGGTGATGACTGTTGAAGGCTGAGGCCCCGGGTAGGCCTCGGCTCATTCAGGCCATGGTGGATGCCATGCATCTACCAGACCTGCGTCAGCGCATTCTCTTTACCTTCGCCATGCTGGTGGTCTTTCGCTTTGTGGCCCACATACCCGTGCCTGGCGTGGACCGGGCGGCCCTACAGCAGCTATTCCAGGGGAACCAACTGCTGGGTATGCTGGACCTGTTCAGCGGCGGAGCCATGCGGAACTTGAGTGTGGCTGCCATGGGGGTCTACCCCTATATCACGGCTACCATCATCATGCAGCTCATGGTGCCGGTTATCCCCCGTCTCCAGGCCTTGGCCCAGGAGGGGGAGGTGGGCCGCCAGCGAATAAACACCTACACCCACTGGATCACAGTGCCCCTGGCTGCTCTTCAGGGCTATAGCCAGCTTATTCTCCTTCAGCGGGCGGGGATTGTCAGCGGGGTCGGGCTCACGGGTCCCAACTTTATGCCCACGGTGGCCATGGTGTTCTCTATGATCGCCGGCACGGTGTTTCTGGTCTGGCTGGGTGAGCTGATAACCGAGAGGGGCATCGGCAATGGTGTCTCCATAATCATCTTTTCGGGCATCGTGGCCACGCTCCCCCAGATGGTGGGGCAGTCTTTCGTGGCGGCAATAAACCCCGGGGGGCTGCTGGTTTTCGGGGTCCTCGGCCTGCTGACTGTGGCGGTAATCGTTATCTTCACCATAGCCGAGCGGCGTATACCTGTGCAATATGCCCGCAGCCAGTTCCGGGGTGGCCGTATGTACCGCTCCTCGGGCTCCACCTATCTTCCCTTGCGGGTGAACACCGCGGGGATGATCCCCATCATCTTCGCCCTTTCCATCATGATCCTTCCCGGCACGGTGTCTAGCTGGTTCGTCACCTCGGACGTGTCCTTTATTGCCAAC
>JACPQK010000134.1 GCA_016190535.1 Chloroflexota bacterium
GGGTGGCGCCAAGCGCAAAGTGCGGGTAATCGACTTCAAGCGCGACAAACAGGGCATTCCCGCTGTAGTGGCGGCTATAGAGTATGACCCCAACCGCACCGCTTGTCTCGCCCTGTTGCACTATGCCGATGGGGAGAAGAGGTACATTCTCCACCCGGAGGGGCTCAAGGTTGGGGATAAGGTGGTGGCTGGTTCTGGGGCAGAGGTCAGGCCAGGCAACGCCCTTCCCCTGGCGGGCATCCCTACAGGCACGGCGGTCCACAGTCTGGAGCTGGTGCCGGGGCAGGGAGCGCAACTGGCGCGCAGCGCTGGGGCCTCCGCTCAGGTCATAGCTAAGGAGGCAGGCCACGTCCTAGTGCGCCTCC
This sequence comes from Chloroflexota bacterium, assembly GCA_016190535.1. The sequence goes on from JACPQK010000134.1 coordinate 366, forward strand.
CCTCTGGAGAGATGCGCCGCTTTAATCCTAATTGCATTGCTACCATAGGCCAGATTGGCAATTCCGACTGGCGCAACGTGAAATTTGGGAAGGCAGGGCGACGCCGCAACTTGGGATGGAGGCCGGTGGTGCGGGGCAGTGCCATGACTCCGCGGGACCATCCCCATGGCGGTGGTGAGGGCCGTTCCCCTATTGGGAAACCGGGGCCCAGGACTCCCTGGGGCAAGCCTGCCCTGGGCTACAGGACCCGCAAGAAGAAGCCTAGTGATAGAATGATTGTCAAGAGGCGAGAGTCATGACCCGTTCCACTAAAAAGGGACCCTTTGTTGACCCCAAGCTTATGAAGAGGGTCCAGGCCGCGCTCGGTAGCGGGCAACGCGTGGTTATCAAGACCTGGAGCCGGGCTTCTACCGTGGTCCCCGAGATGGTGGGCTTGACCATAGCCGTCCACGATGGCCGCCGCCACGTGCCGGTGTTCGTCACGGAGCAGATGGTGGGGCACCGGCTGGGGGAGTTTGCCCCCACCCGCACTTTCCGGGGCCACTCCACCAAGGCGGTTCAGCCCGCGGCGGGCCGGTAAGGAGTAGCCATGGAAGTCCGGGCGATGGCCAAGCAGGTGAGAGTGTCCCCCACCAAGGTGCGGCTGGTGTTGGAGGCGATCCGCGGGAGACCGGTAGAGGAGGCCCAGGCCATCCTCCGTTTCTTGCCTCAGCCCAGTGCCCGGGTGGTGGCCAAGGTGCTTAAGTCTGCTATGGCCAATGCCGAGAACAACTTTCAGATGCTACCCTCAGAGCTGAGGGTAGCCGGGGCCTACGCGCAAGCGGGGCCGACGCTCAAACGCTTCAGGCCGCGGCCCCGGGGGCGGGTGGGGCGCATCCACAGGCGCACTAGTCATATTACCGTAGTGGTATCGGGGGAGGAGTAGTGGGTCACAAAGTACATCCTGTTGGCTTTCGGCTGGGTGTCACCAAAGGGTGGCAGGCCCGCTGGTTTACCAGGAAGGGCTTCGCCCAGGTGCTCCACGAGGACCTGGCGCTCCGCAGAGTGGTGTTGGGGAGGTACCGGGATGCGGACATATCCCGGGTGGAGGTGGACCGGGGAGCCGGGGAGGTGACCGTTACCGTGCACACCGCCCGGCCAGGCATTGTCATTGGCCGCGGCGGACAGCGAGTGGAGGAGCTGAGGCGGCTCCTGGAGGCTAACGCAGGCCATCCTGTCCGTCTCAATATCCAGGAGATAGCGCAGCCGGAGTTGGATGCGGCTGTGGTGGCCCAGCATATCGCTAGCCAGCTAGCGCGCCGGGTGAACTTCAGGAGGGCGGGCCGCCAGGCGGTGGCCCGGTCCCTCCAGGCGGGGGCCAAGGGGGCCAAGGTGATCCTCTCGGGCCGGCTGGCGGGGGCTGAGATCGCCCGCTCCTTTTCGGAGAAGCAGGGCAGGGTCCCCCTGCATACACTCAGGGCGGACATTGACTACGCCCTTGTCGAGGCCCACACACTAATGGGGAAGATCGGGGTTAAAGTCTGGATCTACAAGGGCGATGTGCTGCCGGCCCTCTCCGGGCCTGCGCAGGTGCCATCCGCAAAGAGGGCGCCGGACACGGGGACAACGCAAGATGCAACAGCCTAAGCGTGTAAAGTACCGCAAGTCCCATCGCGGGAAGCGGCGGGGCGTGGCCCTGGCGGGGGGCCAGGTCCACTTCGGGGATTTTGGCCTTCAGGCCGAGGAGGCCGCCTGGCTGACGGCCCGTCAGATTGAGGCTGCCCGGCGCGTCATCACCCACCAGTTGCGCCGCGGCGGCAAGGTATGGGTCACGGTCTTCGCCGACAAGCCCGTGAGCAAGAAGCCCCTGGAGGTACGCATGGGTGGTGGCAAGGGGGCTACTGACCAGTGGGTGGCTGTGGTCCGGCCGGGCCGTATCCTCTTCGAGGTGGGGCTGGTAGCCCCGGATGTGGCTGTCTCCGCCCTGAGTCTGGCCCGCAATAAGCTGCCCATACCTGCCCGCGTAGTACCTCGGGACCCAGATTACGCGGCGTTGACCCGGGTAGACCATGAAGGCTAAAGAGCTCAGGGGGCTTGGCCCTGGCGAGCTGCGCAAGGAGGAGGCGGCAACCCATCGAGAGCTGCTCAATCTGCGCTTCCGCTGGGCTACCCGTCAGTTGGCCAACCCCAATGAGATCAACAAGGCCCGTAAAAATCTGGCAAGGATCAAGACCATCCTTAGTGAGAAAGAGCTAGGTATCAGTCCATGAAATCCAGGAGGCGGACTCTAACTGGCCGGGTGGTGAGCGACAGGATGCAGAATACTGTGGTGGTGGTGGTGGAGAGGTTGGGGCATCACCCCCTTTATGGCAAGACCGTGCGTCAGCGCAAGAGGTACAAGGCCCATGATGAGGACAACGCCTGCCGGCCGGGTGACCTTGTCCTTCTGGAGGAGACACGCCCTCTCTCCAAGGAGAAACGGTGGAGGGTGGCGGGGATCCTCTCCCGGGGTATCGTTGCCCGTATGGAGGCTTCTGGGCAGGGAACAGAGAAGGTCCAGGAAGAAGATGATTCAGAACTACACCAGGCTGAAGGTAGCCGATAACAGCGGCGCTCGCACCATCATGTGCATCAACGTCCTGGGAGGGAGCAGGCGTCGTTATGCCTATCTGGGCGACATTATTGTGGCTGCGGTGAAGACGGCCACCCCCAATGCCCCTGTCAAGAAGGGGGAGGTGGTGCGGGCAGTGGTGGTGCGGGTGGTCTGCCCCGCCCGCCGTCCTGATGGCAGCTATATCCGTTTCGATGAGAATGCTGCGGTCATCCTGGACGATAGCCGGAACCCTCGGGGCACGCGTATCTTCGGCCCTGTGGCCAGGGAACTCCGGGAGAAGAAATTCACCAAGATCGCGTCCCTGGCCCCAGAGGTGCTGTGATGGCGGCCAAGCTGCGCAGCGGGGACACGGTCCTGGTCATTGCAGGCAAGGACCGGGGCAAGAAGGGAAAGATACGCCTGGTGTTGCCCAGGGA
>JACPQK010000142.1 GCA_016190535.1 Chloroflexota bacterium
CCTCTCGCTCCTCCAGACGCTCCCCCACGCAGAGAATGGGGTACAGACTTGCCTTGAGGGCCGCTCTGACCTTGTGGCTCACCACCTCGTCGCTCTCCCCGAAGTAATGGCGGCGCTCGGAGTGGCCCAGGATAACATAGCGGCAGAGGCCCTGGAGCATGAGGGGGGAGACCTCCCCCGTGTAGGCCCCCTTCTCCTCGAAGAACATGCTCTGGGCACCCAGCCCGATGCGGCTGCCCCGCAGCAGCTCCCCTACCCTGGCCAGGGAGATGAAGGGGGGACAGAGCACCACCTCCGCTCCCTCCATCTTGCCCAGGGGGACCCGCAGGGCTTCCACCAGGGACGCCGCCTGGTCCAGGGTGGTGTTCATCTTCCAATTGCCCGCTACCAGGGGTATGCGTTTGCTCATGGCACTCTCCGCAATGAGTTTACTATCCTGTTATCCGAGGTCGTTCAGAAATCTTTTTCAACCCCATAAGAGCCTGTCCCATAGACCTGCGGTCGTGTTCCATGCTGTCGGTGTATGCCTCTTCCGGCTCAGCGCAGGTCTTCTCCTTGATCTCCACCGCCTGCTCGTCGGCCCGCAGAGAGGCCGTGTACTCCGCTCAGTTCCACTGGGCCTTGCCCCAGCCCCAGGGTGCCAGGCCGCTGCACCCCACCCGTCACTCCGGTACGCTGCATAGAACTCCCTCAGGTCCATCTCCCCTACGGCATCTACGATGAACCACGCCAGGTGACCCTCGCTCAACCACTCACGCATTGACGGCGGCATCAGGTAGCCTTGCTCTCGGTCGCACGGTAGCAGATTGTAGGCCATAGATTCCCCCCTCGCCCGATGTTTCTACAAGCTTACTGCTTCACCTATACGACAGGAAGAGGGTCTATGGGACAGGCTCCTCCCCTCTCCCAAACCACTTTTCGGCCAGGTTTCTAGCTTCCCAGCTCCCCGGCATGGAAGAGAATGGCGGCCGCAGCTACCAGCCCCGCCGTCTCCGCCCGCAGGATGCGGGGGCCCAGGCCCACGGGGACCGCACCGAGGCTCACGGCCAGGGCTACCTCGGCCTCATCCCATCCCCCTTCCGGCCCAATAAACAGGCTGACCTTCCGCGAAGATGGCTGAGGGGCACCCGTCCCTGCCTGCTCCAAGGCTTCCCGCAGGGCCGAAGCCCCTTCCCCCTCCCACAGGAGAAGCCGCAAGCCGGGGGCCAGGGGCAAGGCCTCCTCCAGGGGTAGCGGGGGATGGACCGGGGGCACTATGCCCCGACGGGACTGCTCCGCGGCCTCCAAAACAATCTTCCGCCAGCGGGCCAGAACACCCGGAGACGGGGGCTGGGCCACGCGGCGGTGGCAGGGCAAGGGGGTAAAGCTGGCCAGGCCCAGCTCCGTGCCCTTCTGGAGCACCAATTTGAATTTGTCCCCCTTGAGCACTCCCTGGTAGAGATGGACCCGCAAGCCGGGTTCCCCCCCGGCCCAGCGGCGCTCTATGAGGCGCAGCTCTACCCGGTCCTGGGCCCACCGAGTAATCTCGCCCTGGTACTCCCAGCCGGTATTATCCAGCAGCACCACCTTCTCCCCAGGACGCAGGCGGAGCACGTGGCCCAGGCGGTGGGCCAGGTCCCGGCCCAGGACCACGGGCTCCTGGTGCAACACCTCTGGTGGGACGAAGAACCGGTGCATGGGCTATCTACGCTGGAAGACCAGAGTGCGCCAGTCCTCCCGAGCCATCTCCTCGACCAGTTGACCACCCGCCTCCCGATAGCGGCCCACTACTGCCTCCGCCTGCTCCTCCAGGACACCCCCGGCGATGAGGGTGCCCCCCGGCTTGAGCACCGCCAGCGCCCCCCGGCACAGGGAGCGCAGGATGCGGGCCGTCAGGTTAGCCACCACCAGGTCGAACTGGGGAGAAGGGTCGCCCTCCAGAGTAGCCTGGGCCACGGTCACTACCTCCGGAGGCACACCGTTGGCCGCCAGGTTTTCCCGGGCCGCCTGGATGGCCTCGGGGTCGGTGTCCAGGGCTAGCACCGAGGCGGCCCCCAGCTTGGCGGCGGCGATGGCCAGGATGCCCGAGCCCGTCCCTAGGTCGAGGACTGCCATGCCGGGGCGGAGCGCCCTTTCCAGGGCCAGCAGGCACATCTGGGTAGTGGGGTGGAGGCCGGTGCCAAAGGCCATGCCAGGCTCAATGACCAGGGTGATCCCCCCGGGAGAAGGTATATAGCCCGCCCAAGGGGGCGCTACCACAAACCGCTTCCCTATGGGGAAGGGCTGATACCCCTGCCGGAAGTCCTGGAGCCAGTCCTGGTCGAGAACTTCCCGCTCCTCCAACAGGGGCAGCGGTTGGATGAGGGAGAGACAGGCTAGAGCCTCCCGCAAGCGCCGCCGTACCACGGGCAAGTCCTCTCCCCCAGGGACATAGGCGGTCACTCTCCAGTTGTCCACCTCCCCCTGCTCTATGACCACTCCTCCAGGGGCAAAGCGGTGGAACACCTCAGCCACGGCCTCGGCTTGCTCCGGGGTAACTCGCAGGCCCACCTGCCACCAGTTCAACCCCTTCTCACCCATCAAAGTTATTGCCTGGCCGGGGGAGTAGGTACCAGGGCCTTGCTGCTGGATGGGGGGCTACCGACAGCCAGTGGCAAGCTAAGACTTGCCCAGGGACTCTCTGATGCGGCTTAACAGGCCCTTGTCCGGGTGCTTGGGCCTGCCCAGGGCTTTGTCCAGCTCCTGGACCAGGCGTTTCTGGTACTCGTTGAGAGAGGAGGGGGTTACTACTTGCACCCGTACCACCAGGTCTCCCCGGCCCGGCTGCTGGAGGCGCGGGATGCCCTTGCCCTTGAAGACGAAGGTCTTACCGGACTGGGTGCCCGAGGGTATCTTCACGCGGAGGGAGCTGTCCAGGGTGGGGACCTCTACCTCGTCCCCTAGAGCTGCCTGGGGGAAGCTTACGGGCAGGATGTATAGCAGGTCATAGCCATCCCGCTGCAGATAGGGGTGCTCCTCCACGCGGATGCGCACATAGAGGTGCCCTGGAGGCCCCCCCCAGTGACCGACGTCACCCTCCTCATTGAGGCGGATCTGGGAGCCTGTATCCACCCCGGCGGGTACCCGGACCCTCAGACGGCGAGGCCGCCGTTCTTTGCCCGTGCCTTCACACTGGCGGCAGGGGTCGGTGATTACCGTGCCCTCCCCCCGGCACCGGGAGCATACAGCCACATTGACGAACTGGCCGAACAGGCTGCGGGAGACCCGCCTTATCTCACCGGTGCCCTGGCAGGCGGGACAGCGGCTGGGGCTGGACTCCGGCTCGCTGCCCACCCCATTGCAGCGGGAGCAGTTCTCCATGCGGGCCGCCTCGATTTCCTTCCCGCAGCCCAGGGCTGCCTCCTCGAAGGATAAGGCGAGGTCATAGAGGAGGTCCGCTCCCCTCTGGGGGGCACGGCGGGCCCTGGTGGTGGTGCCGCCGAAGAAGGACTCGAAGAGGTCTCCCAGCCCTCCGAAGAAGTCGAAGCTGTCCATCCCCTCGCCCTGCCAGCCGGGTGCACCGACCGGCACCCCGGCGTGGCCGAAGCGATCATAGGCTGCCCTTTTCTCCGGGTCGCTCAGCACCTGGTACGCCTCGTTGAGCTCCTTGAAGACCTCCTCAGCGTTTTTGTCCCTGTTGCGGTCCGGGTGGTACTGGAAGGCAAGCTTACGGAAGGCCCGCTTTATCTCCTCTTCGGAGGCATCCCGGCCCAAGCCCAGGAGATCGTAGTAGTCTCGCTTGGTAGGCATACAGCCCCCAGTCTAGGGGGCTACCTCCCCCAGCAGTGGAGATACGAATTCCAGGAACTGCTTCGATAGCTCCTGGGCCTTCCTGCCTGTGCGGGAGTAGTCGTAGAAGCCGATGCCCGTCTTGACACCCAGGTGGCCCGCCTCCACCAGACGGCGCAGCAAGGGGCATGGGTGCAGCCTGGGCAGGCCGTACTCGTCATGCAGCCCGTTGCTGATATTCAGCCAGGTATCCAGCCCCACGAAGTCCAGGTAGGCCAGGGGAGGCAAGCTCCCAGGGCCGACCTTCTCGCTGGCCTCGATCTCCTGGGGGGTGCGTTTTCCCTCCATTATCTGCCAGAGCAACTCATTCACCAGGGAATGTTCATCGACCTCGTGGCGGATGGTGCAGTAGACGTTAGCAAAGCCAGCGTAGTCCCGGGAGACCCGGATGGGCCGGCGGCCCAGGGCTTTGCCCAGTTCTATTATCGTATCCCTGGTCTCTGGGGAGGTCAGGTAGCCGGGCACCACCTCCAGCCCCCGGCTAGTGAGCACGGGGTGGACAAAGTGCATGCCGATCACCCGGTCGGGCCGCTTGGTCACGGATGCCAGCTTGGTGATAGGTATGGACGAGGTGTTAGAGGCCAGGATGGTCTCCGCAGGGCACAGGCTATCGGCCTCTACCAACACCTGCCGTTTCACCTCCATACGCTCAAACACTGCCTCAATGACTACCTGGGCCTCCTTGATTAGCCGCAGGTCAGTGGTGGCGCTCAACCGGGAGAGGACCTCGTCTCCCTGCCCAGCCGTCATGCGGCCCTGCCCTACCTCCTGGGCCAGGTTCTCCCGGATGGTGGCTACGCTGCGGTTGAGCCGGTCATTGCTGATGTCCCTAAGGACTACCTTGAAACCCGAGGTGAGGCCCACCTGGGCAATGCCACTGCCCAATTGCCCTGCCCCCACCAGCGCAATTGTCTCTATCTGCATTCCGGTCTTCTGCATGTCTTGGGCTGAATTATAAACCTGTGGCTGGCCCCCTTCAAGTCAGCTTGACATCGGGAGCCTTAGCAGGGAGTGGGGAAAAGGGGGGTGCAGAGCAACTGTCTCCGCGTGCCGCCTACACATGGACTTTCAGGGAAGCTAAGGAGTCGAAGGAGTAGGATGTCGATAGCAGGCCTGGAACGGTTTGTTGTCCCTGACCATGGCGTTGA
>JACPQK010000138.1 GCA_016190535.1 Chloroflexota bacterium
CCGCGAGGTGATTTTGGGGCTCTATTTGTGCCCAGCCCGGCATATAGCAAGAACCCACGGACTACGATCCTGCCCCCCCTAGAAATAACTGTTCGCAATTAGTTATAATAGTCAGAAAGGCACGATATGACACTGGAGCAATGGCGGGACCTCTGGCTTACCATATACGCTATCTTCTGGACGCTAGCGGGCCTGGTGCTGCTGGTCTTGACCATCCTGCTCTACAGGCGCATCTCAGCACTGCTGGATAGCGCCAACAGGGTAGCTAAGGCAGCAGGAGCCATTGCCGGTGTCAGTGCCATCGTCATGCAGGTTATAAAAGCCCTTAAAGGCAAGGGAAAGGAGGGGGGTTAAGATGGCTGATCGTGGAGCTTCAGGGATGCTCTTCTGGACGGCGGTGGGAGTCGCCATCGGTTTGCTCATAGCCCCGCGCCCGGGGAAGGAGAACCGAAAGGTGGTCCAGGAACGGGCGCGAACATTGTGGTACCAGGGGAAGCACTGGATTGAGACCAGGCCCAGGGGTAATGGCCATAGAGAACATATCGCCGAGGAAGAGCTCGAGTCCCGGCTGGTCGAGTAGACCACAAGCACAAAAGTAAAGGGCGCTGCAGCGCCCTTTACTTTTCTATCTCAGGTATTGCGATAGCGCGGATAGGAGCCAAAGACCTTGAGGGTAGCCGTCCTGGCCCGTACCCCCTCCAGGGCCTGGGCCACCGGAGGGTCCTCCCGGTGCCCCTCTATATCTACCAGGAAGAAGTACTTGCCCAGGCTTTGCTTGGAGGGGCGTGACTCGATCTTGGACAGGTTGATGTGGCGGCTGGAGAACTCCTGGAGCACCTCTACCAGTACCCCCGGCCGGTCTTCAGCGATATAAAAGGCCAACGAAGTCCGGTCATACCCCGTGGGAGGATGGTCCTCATGGGCCAGCACTACGAAACGGGTGACGTTGGCCTTGCGGTCCTGAATGCCCTGGGCCAGCACCTGAGCGCCGTAGAGGGCAGCCGCCCGCCGAGTACCGATGGCAGCCGCCGGCTCGGGGTAAGCTAGCATCTGCTCCACAGCGGCTGCAGTGCTCAGCGCCGCCACGGCCTGGACCCCTGGAAAACACCTTTCCAGGAAGCCCTGGCTCTGGGCCAGGGCCTGAGGATGGGAGAAGACAAGTCTCACCTGGTTCTCCTGTACGCCCGGCTTCACCAACAGGCAGTGGTCTATGGGCAACACCAGCTCCCAGCAGATGAACAGGGAGGACTCGTGGATGAGCAGGTCCAGGGTGTCGGTAACGGAGCCCGCCAGGCTATTCTCGATAGCCACTATCCCTTTATCCGCCATGCCTGTAGCTACTGCCGACGCCACCGCTGCAACAGTGGGGAAAGGGATGAGCTCTGCCTGAGGGTCATAATGGAGCGCCGCCTCCTCGGTAAAGGTCCCCCGAGGCCCCAAATAGGCTAGCCGCCCTGCCACCTTACCACCTTCCTCTAACTGATGGCGGCCAGGGCTTCCACCTGGTCATCCTTGCCAGCTACCACCAGGATGTCACCATCTTTGACTCGCTCACTCCGGTCGGGCATCAGGATGAGGTCCCGCTCCCGGCGAATGGCCAGCACCGTCACCGCGAATTTGTGACGGGAGCCCAGGCGCAGGTCCACCAGGGTCTGGCCCACCAGGTTCTTGGGCGCTGTAATCGCGCTGATGCTGTAGTCGGAGGCTATCCGCAGGGAGTCGACCACGTTGGGGGAGGCCAGGCTGTGGGCTAGCCTTTCCCCAGCCTCTTGCTCCGGGAAGATGACCTTATCTGCGCCAACCTTAGACAGGGTGGTAGCGTGGAGGCTGGTAGCCGCCCGGGCGACAACATAAGGGATCCCCAGCCGCTTGAGCAACACCGTAGTGAGGACACTGCTCTGCACGTCAGTGCCGATACCCACAACGGCAACATCGAAGTTGCTCACCCCCAGGTCCCGCAGGGCCTCCTCATCAGTGACGTCCACCTGCACGGCATGGGTGACCTGGCCCAATACAGCCTGTACCGCCCGGTCGTCCTTATCCAGGGCCAGCACGTCGTGGCCCATGGCGAACAGGGCGCCGGCCAGGGCGCTGCCAAACCTTCCCAGGCCAACTACCACCACTTGCTTCTTCATAGCCAACACCTACCCAATCTTGATCGCCTCCTGGGCGTAACGGTAGCGCACCACCTGATGGCGCTGAGTAAGGCTAAGGGCCAGGGTTAGTGGGCCCAGTCTCCCCACAAACATGGTAACTATTATAAGCAACTTGCCCAGGGCCGAAAGGGTGGGGGTAATCCCCAGGGAAAGCCCCACGGTACCGAAGGCGGAGAAGGCCTCGAAGAACTGGGGGACAAAGTCGTGCCCGTCCACGAGGCTCAGAGCGAAGGCTATCACGAATATCATCCCCAGGCCCAGGGCTACGAGCAGCAGGGCCCGATGGAGTTGCTCCTCCATAAGCTCCCGGCCAAAGGCCTCGGGACGGGGCCGGCCCCTCAGGGTGCTCATCGCAGCAGCCAGCAAGAGACCTACAGTGTTAACCTTTATCCCACCACCAGTGGATCCCGAGGCGGCCCCGACAAACATCAGGATCATGGTAAAGAACAACGTGGGGCCCAACATCCCCGCCACGCTTAAGCTGTTGAATCCCGCGGTGCGGGGCATCACGGCGTGGAAGAAGGCATTCACCACCTTGTGGGGCCAGGATAAAGAGCCCAGGGTAGCCGGGTTAGCCGCCTCCGCCGCCAGGATGAACAGGGTGCCCCCGGCCAGGAGCACGCCCGTGGCCACCAGCACGATACGGCTGTCCACAGTAAGCCGTCGGAACCGCCGGAAACGGGCCACGTCTGCCAGCAGGGTATAGCTGATGCCACCCAGAATGATGAGTATGGCCATTGCCAGCAGTGTGCTCACATCTCGCTGATAGCCCACGAAGCTGTCCTGAGAGAGGCTGAATCCCGCATTGTTGAACGCGGACACGGCGTGGAACACCCCCTGCCACAGGTCTCGGGGCCAGGTCTGGGCCGAAAAACGCCAAGTCAGGTACACGGCACCGGCAGCCTCGATGGCCAGGGTCAGCAACACTATCCGCCGCACCAGGCGGACCACCCCCCCAGGGCTGGGCTCGCCACCCATCGCTCGACCAATAAGGATGCGCTCTCGCAGGGTAACCCGGCGGCCCAACAGAAGGAACAGCAGGGTGGAGCTGGTCATGAAGCCCAACCCCCCAAGCTGGATGAGGACCAGGATCACCGCCTGTCCGAAGGGGCTCCAGTAGCTGTCCGTATCCACCACAATGAGCCCGGTCACCGTCACCGCTGACGTGGCTGTGAACAGGGCCGTGAGGAAGCCTGGGGACTGTCCACTTACCGTGGACACGGGCAGCAACAGCAACACCATCCCCACCAGGATCATGCCGCCAAAGCCATAGGCCATAATAAGAGGGGAAACTGGCTTTGAGCGGGCCCTGATCCCGGGGAAGAGCGCTATATGTTCGGTCCGCGGGGTCAGCCGGTTACCGGTACGTGGCTGCCAGGCAGCCAATGGGACTCCTTCCGCCTTGCCATTCGCTGGAGCATTCTAGTTCCAAACCAGGGAAAAGTCAATGGCGTTAAAAGAGCCCCGCTTTTTCCAGCTAGAGCTTAGCTGCATAGCCGCCTTTACAATCTCCTCTCCCCTTGCGGGAGAGGATTAAGTGGGAGTAGCTTCAGTTTCACCCTCACCTAATAGAGTGTAACACGACATATTTCGTTTAAGGGAGCGGCACTCTGCCCACGTTGTCATGCGAGGCCCGACGTCGCATCGGGACGACGAAGCTATCTCAAGGCTTACTCAGGGACAGGCACGAGATTACTTCGCAGGAGTTTACCCTGAGGCCGCCGAAGGGCTCGCAATGACAGGCTTTACCCTCAAATACAGTGCTACTAGCCTCTCCCGTCAAGGGAGAGGGACTCTTTTATAGTACTGGGGCTATTGCAACTAGAGCAGGTGCTTCAGGCGGGGGTTAGCCGTAATGCCCGGAATCCTGCCCCGCTTGGCTACAGGCCGGCCTCCGATGGCGTGGATGTCCGCCGTAAAGTCGATGGGCGAGGCCGAAGAGATATATGAGCCTACCCCGAAGGCATCTACCGGGGCACCCGCCTCCCGGAAGGCCCTGACCCTTTCCACATCCACACCGCCACTGACGAAGATCTTCACCTGGCGATGGCCGGCCTGGTCCAGGCGGGCTCTCACCTCCTTCACCAGGTCCGGGGTCACCCGCCCGCGCTCAGCGGGGGTGTCTAGGCGCACTCCCTGGAGACGCTCACCCAACAACTCCGCCACCCGCAGGCTCTCCTCGGCCTCGTCCTTAAAGGTGTCCACCAGGGCCACCCGGGGCACCTCAGGAGGCATGTGCCGGTCGAAGGCCAGGGTTGCTTCCACGGTGTCCCCAATACAGATGATGAGGGCATGGGGCATGGTACCCGAAGGCGCTTTGCCCGATAGCCGAGCGCCCTCAATAGACGAGGCACCTACACACCCCCCCACCATCGCCGAGTAGTCCATTATCCCAGCCACCAGAGGATGCACGTGGCGGGCACCGAAGCTGATCACAGGGATGCCCGCCGCCGCCTCCACAATCTCCCGGGCCGCTGTGGCCCAGCCACTACACTGGGCCAGGATGCCCAGGATGGCGGTCTCATATACGCCGTAGGACTGGTAGGGAGCAGTGATGCGCAGCACCGCCTCTTTCCTGGAGAAAGGCTCCCCCTCCCCCAAGGCCCATACCTCGGCCCCCTCCACAGGGAGGACGCGGCGCAACAAGGACTCCACCTGGCGCACGCCGCACAGGATGCCGCCCCGGCCACCCGAGAAAAACTCCATGGTGGCCATAGGGTTCTTCCCCTCGGCCCTGAGGATATCCACCGTCCGGACGAAATAGATATCGGCGGTGTCACCAGAGAGGACCTGGGGCGGGACCTCCCAGTCTTGAGCGCTCATCGCTCGGCCAACATCCCTGCACCCACCACCGTGGCCCCCAGTACCTTGTCCATGTGCTTCAGCGCGAACCGGTGGGCCTCCCGGTCAAAGGTGGCCACACAGCGAGCGGGCACCTCGACGGTGTAGTCCCGGTCGCGGGCATCGCCCACCGTGTGCATAACGCATATATCCGTGCACACGCCCACCACTATCACCTTGTCGGGCTTGAGCGCGGCCAGCCGGTCCCCCAGCGTGGTGCCATAGAAGGCGCTGAAACGCTTCTTGGGCACATAGTCGCCGGGGTACATCTTCAGCTCAGGGATAACCTCGGTCTCCGGTGTGCCTGCCACGCAGTGGCGGGGGAACATGCGGAACTCCAGGTCGTCGGGGTCGTGGTTATCGCACAGGTAAAGGATGTGCGAGCCCCGAGCCACCTCCTCCTCCAGGAGCTGGGCCACCGCGGGGACTATGCGCCGGGCCTCAGGGAAATAGAGCGCATGGCCCTCCTCGACAAAGCCCCGCACCATGTCAATCACCAGCACCGCGTTCGCCATGGGCACCACCTCCTGCTGCTGACCACCTTTCAGCGTAGAACGAAGGGCAAAGCCCGTCAAGTCAAGGACCAGCCCCAGTGAATGTAACACGCCGAAGTTTGAAAGGGGTCGGTCGTTTCCCTCTCCCAAAGGGAGAGGAGGTTGCTCCAGTTAGTCCACCGTTAGGCGGCGGATGCCCCGGACCGAGGCCAGGCGCTGCTCCACCAGGCGGTCGGCGGCCCGGGCGGTGGTGATGCCCTCGGCCTTGGCTATGGCCAGCACCCGCACCATAGTATCGTAGACCTCCGCCACCTTCTCCTGGGCCGCCTCCTCGTCATAGCCGGTAAGCTCGAAGGAGAGATTGATAAGCCCCCCGC
>JACPQK010000155.1 GCA_016190535.1 Chloroflexota bacterium
CTCCCTGGAGCTGTGGCCCGATCGTCCCGATACCCTCCATAACCGGGGCGCCACCTATGATCGCCTGGGGAAACACGACCTGGCCTTGGCCGACTTCAACCGCTCCCTGGAGCTGAGGCCCGACTACCCTGATGGCTTGTACTTCCGCGGCACCATCTATTTCGGTATGGGCAAATACGAGCTGGCGCTAGCCGACTTCAACCGCTCTCTGGAGCTAATGCCTGACTACCCTGCCACCCTCAACGACCGGGGCATTACTTATGTCCTCCTAGGGAAGAACGAGCTGGCCTTGGCCGACTTCAACCGCTCCCTGGAGAAGCGTCCAGACAACCCCGCCGCCCTCATCAACCGAAGCAACATCTACGCCAACTTGGGGAAATACGACCTGGCCTTGGCCGACCTCAGCCGCTCCTTGCAGCTCAGGCCCGACTACCCCCCTGCCCTCCACAGCCGCGGCAACGCCTATGCCCACATGAGAAAATACGAGTTGGCCCTGGCAGACTACAACCGTTGCCTGAAGATTAGACCCGATGACGCGCGGGTCCTCAACAGCCGGGGCAACACCTATGCCCGCTTGGCGAAGCATAGCTTGGCCCTGATGGACTACAACCGCTGCCTGGAGTTGCGCCCCGATCACCCCACGGCCATCACTGGGAGGGGAGTGTCCCGTTTCCACCTGGGCTACGTGGATGATGCCCTTACCGACTTCTCACGGGCAGCCGAATTGGAGCCGGAGCTCCCCCTGCCTCGCTTCAACCGGGCGGCCGCCCTGCTGAAGCTGGACAGGAAGCAGGAGGCCCAGGAGGAGCTCCGGGTGGTGCTGGCCCTGGACCCCGGGTTCCCCCGCGCTCAGCAAGCGCTGCGGCAACTGCAAGCCACGGAGCGGGGCGACTGGTGGGCATGGTAGTTCTCCGCCGGGTGGCCCCGAAGGGTCGGCGGCGGTGTCATACTGCTTCTGCTGGCCGCCTACTTGGTCTTCCCCCTCCTGGTGCCGGGCACCCATGTAGGCGGGTACTACCTCAACACCGGGCAGACCTGGGAACACTACCTGGTGCCCACTGCTGCGCTTGTGGCAATGCTCCTCCTACCCGCCATTGCGAGAATGCGTCTGGGCCCCGTGGAGATCGAGCCCCGGGCACCGGAGCCCCCGTCCACGCCAGACCTGGAGCCCCGGCTCCCGGAGCCGCAGGCTATATCGTCGCTGGAGCCCCGCCTCACCACGGAGTAGGGGCGGGACTCCGTTCGTGGTGAGCTTGTCGAACTATGCCTGCCCTAACCAGGAAAGACCTGCCCCTGGGGAGGACACGGGGTTCCTCCCCTACGGCGAACGGCATTTCCCCGTAGGGGCGGGACTCTGTCCCGCCCTCACCTTTGCCCTCTTATACCCCAGGCTTAAGCCTGGGGTATCTACGCGTAGAGGAACACGACCCCTGCACCGAAACCCACCAGGAAGACCAGCAGCCCCAGGAGAAGGGCTACCCTGAAGCTGCGTATAGCTCCCCCTACTATTAGCAGGCAGGGTATGCTCACCGCCGGCAGGGTCAAGAGGAGGGCGGCTGCTGGCCCGGACAGGCCCTCCCGTATCAGCCCCGCGGCGATAGGTATCTCCGTCCAGGTGGGCACCATGAGCATGGTACCGAAAGCCGAAGCGGCCAGCACCCCCAGGAGGCTATCGCTCGGCGAGGGTACGGCCTTGACTGCCGCCGCCGTCACCACCGAGCCCATGAAGAGGACGGGCACCACTACCCTACCCAGCTTCCAGGCCATTGTGAGCCAAGTGGATACCAGCTCCGCCGGGGATTCCATGCTCCTTCCCTTGGCCAAGTCCCCAAATCGGAAGAGCTGGCTGTAGCCCCCCACCAGCTTGGCGGATAGCTCCACCCACCGGCTAGGCCGGGAGTTCACCGTTTCTCGGCTGGCCCATCGGGAGGCGGCCAGGGAGACCGCGTAGGTCAGGAGAACGCCAACTGCCAGACCGCCCAAAATGCGTAGCAGGGCGAACTCACCGGGTAGGAGCACCGAGGCCAGGATGAGCGAGGTGGGATTGAGCATGGGGGAAGACACCACGAAGGCGAGGGTTGGCCCCAGAGCGGCTCCCCCGTTGTACAGGGCAGCCCCAATGGGCGCAGCGCAGCAGGAGCAGAAGGGCTGGGGGACAGCCAGGGCAGCCCCCGCCAGGTGGGCCTTGAACCCCTTGCGGCCTATCAACGGCTTGAGGAACCCGGCCACTACGGCCAGCAACAGCGCCCCAATCAGGATGCCCAGGACTGTGGCGTGCCAGACCAGGGCCATGTAGTTTATGCCCTCTCCCAGGGGTTCCAGCCAGGCGGGGAAACGGCCCAGGTCTATGGCCCGCCCCACGCCCATCTTACCGGCGGCTGCAATCCGGGAAGCAGGCACACCCCGGTAGATGAACAGGTCCACCACCAGGAACAGCATGATGGCTATGCCTAAAAGGTTGGCCATCGCCTTCAGGCTTGCCCTGGCACCTTTCAGTCGCCCTTCCAGCCTGGCCATGGAGCTATAGCCCAGCCATATCCCCAGGCCGGCCAGCACCAGCAGGGGGACGTGCCCGGGGTTGAGGTAGAGAATGGCCGACGGAGAGCCTACCTTGATGTAGTCGGAGAGGGGGAACAGGAAGGCCCTCCGCATCTCCACCACAGTGAAAAGCAGCAGCCCCAGGGAGACCAGGAATAGTGTCAAGCTTAGGTAGTAGCGCCTGTAGCCTGGGGCCAGAACTTGAGCATAGGTACTCATTCTTTCTGTCTCCTTCAGAAACTGACCACCCGGTCGGACTCCAGGACCCAGCGCACCAGGTCGCCCATGCCCCCTATCTCCACACCATCAATAAGCTCGTCGGGGCCTACGCCTCGCTCTGAGGCACATACCCCGCATAGCTTGACCGCTGCCCCCTGGCGGATAGCGGCTTTGAGCAGTTCCTCGCAGTTGGGCATGTGCTCCTCTAAGACGCCGGGGAACTCGGGCGGGGCCTGGCCCTTTCGAGCGGCGTAGAGGGCGTCCTCGAAGGCAAACAGGTTGACCTTGTGTCCCTGGCTCAGGGCAGCCAGCGCAAACCTGAGGGTGGTGTATACCCGTTCTTTGCCATATGCGGGGTCGCCCACAATAACAGTTATCGTAGCCACTATGGACCTCCTGTAGATAATTGGCAGACAGCAGTGGCCGGAAACACCGGGGCTGACAAGACAAGGGAAACGTCCCTACAGGGTGGCCTGGGGCAGGGGAATGGTAAGCTGGTGGCTAGTTAGTGCTGGGCAGGCGGGCCAGCAGGGACGACAGCGAGGGCATCCGCACGGGACAGCCCTGGTGTCCCCGCCAGACTCAGGTGAAAGCGCGAATGAACCGGCTCACTATCGTCACCCCCTTTCCCGCCCGGAAGGGCTACGCAAATCGGAATTATATCACTTTCAGGCATTAGGGAGTGAAGGACACTGTAGGGGCAAGACCCTGTGTCTGCCCCTACATCCTATTGCTGCGACACCCTGGCTACCACCTGGTCCTGGGGCACGGTCTGCTGTTGGCCGGTAGCCATGTCCCGGAGGACAACGGTGCCCGCGGCCAGCTCGGCTTCCCCCAGGATAAGGGCGTAGTGGGCCCCCAGGCTGTTGGCCTGGCGGAGCTGGGCCTTGAGGCTGCGGTCAGCCCAGGCCGCCACCACGGGTATGCCCTGGCGGCGCAACTCGGCGGCCAGCAGCAGAGCCCGCTCTTTAGCGGCAGCGCCCAGATGGGCCAGGAAGACGCGGGGGGGGCCTGAGTCAGGCAGGGCAACTGCGGCCCGCTTCAAGTTGAGGACGATGCGCTCCAGGCCGGCGGCGAAGCCCACCCCCGGGGTGGGCCTGCCTCCCAGCGCCTCTATAAGGCCATCGTAGCGGCCGCCGCCGGCCAGGGTGCTCTGGGCACCCTCCACCAGGGGCTGCACCTCGAACACGGTGCGGGTGTAGTAGTCTAGGCCCCGCACCAGGCGGTGGTCCAGGTGATAGGGGTAGCCCAGGGCCTTCACATAGCACTGGAGGCGCTGGAAGTGCTCCCGGCAATCGGGGCAGAGGTGCTCAATGCTATGGGGGGCCTCCTGGGCCAGGGCCTGGCAGCCGGGTTGCTTGCAGTCCAGCAGGCGCAGCGGGTTTCGCCCCAGGCGAGCGCGACAATCGGGGCACAGCCTCTCCACGTGGCCGGAGTAGTAGGCCTGCAGTCCAGCCACGTACCCCGGCCGGCACTGGCCACAGCCAATGCTATTCAGCTCCAGGTTCAGCTCTCGGAGGCCCAGGCGCTGGAAGAAGTCCCAGGCCAGGGAGATGACCTCGGTGTCCAGGGCGGGGTCGGCCTCACCCAAGGCCTCTACACCAAACTGGTGGTGCTGGCGGAAGCGCCCGGCCTGGGGCCGCTCATAGCGGAAGGCGGACCCCAGGTAATACAGGCGCACCGGCTGGGGCAGATGGGCCATGCCGTGCTCCAAATACGCTCGGCATACCGGAGCAGTGCCCTCGGGGCGCAGGGTCATCAGGTCGCCGCTGCGGTCGGGGAAGGTGTACATCTCCTTCTCCACGATGTCGCTGGCGGGGCCTACCCCCCGCTCAAATAGCCCTGTCTCCTCGAAGAGGGGCGTATCTATGCGCTGGTAGCCATAGGCCTGACAAATAGCCGCCGCCTGGTCTTCCACGAAGCGCCAGTAGGGCTGCTCCTGGGGAAGGATGTCTGTAGTGCCCCTGGGGGCCTTGAACAAACCTGCCTCCTGATACCCGCCGGAATTAGGATAGCGAAGGTAGCAACATATGTAAACAATTACACCGCCCTACCCACCTCAAAGCCCTCGCGGACGGCGTCGGCTATCCGCCGGGGCTGGGCAGCGTCGCCAATGACGTGCAACTCGAAGGGGCCGCCGTCCAGGGCCTGGGCCAGCCCATTGTTGGGCAAAGCCCCCGCCGCGATCACAATGCTGTCCGCTTCCAGGGCCCGCTTCCCCTCGGGTGTGGCCATAACCACGCCCTCCCTCGTTATCTCCTCGGCCTTCCACCCTGTCCGAACGACGACGCCAGCCTGCTTAAGCTGCCACAGCAGGTCGGAGCGCACTCTGGGTGGTTCTAGCCCGACCAGGAGTTCCGGCAGCATCTCCACTGTAGTGACCTGCTTTCCCTGAGAGCGGAGCAGCAGGGCCGTCTCACAGCCTACCTGCCCACCCCCAATCACCACTACCCTGTCTCCTGTGGTGGCCGCCCCAGATACCACAGCCCAGGCATCTACCACATGGCTCCCCTTGGCCCCCGGGATGTTCAATCCCTTGGGCCGGGAGCCTGCGGCTATAATGACTGCTTCGGCACCCGCTCTACGCAGCGCCTCCGGGGTGGCCTCCTCTCCCAGGACTACCTTCACCCCCAGCTTGCCTACCTGGGAGACCAGGTAATCGGTGAAGTGGGAGACCTCCTGCTTGTGGGGTGGAACCGCCGCCAGGTTCAACTGACCGCCGAGCTTCTCAGCCCTCTCGTAAAGGGTGACCTGGTGCCCCCGGGAGGCCGCCACCCGCGCCGCCTCCAGGCCCCCCGGCCCGCCGCCCACCACCACTACCTTTCGCGCCTTCTGGGCAGGCAGGACAGCACTCTGGGCTTCCTTCCCTGCCGCCGGGTTCACGGTGCAGACCGGCCCCTCCACGGGCCTCATGCAGTTGCAGCAGGCGATGCACCGGCGGACGTCCTCCAGGCGGCCAGCCCTGGCTTTGTTGGGCAGCTCCGGGTCAGCGATCAACGCGCGGCCCATAGCCACCAGGTCCGCCTTCCCCTCCATCAGTACCTGCTCGGCCAGCAGGGGGTCGGTTATCCTGCCCACAGTGATCACCGGCAAGGAGACCGCCTTCTTTATCCCCGCAGCCAGAGGCACCAGAAAGCCTGGTGCTTGGGTGGCCCCGGCCGTGGACATATGGATGGTGCCCACAGTGCCTCCGGAGACGTGGATGCAGGTAGCGCCCGCCTCCTCCAGCAGGCAGGCGATGCGGGCGGCCTGGTCCAAGGTGATGCCCCCCTCCCGGAAATCGGAGCCGTTTATCCGAAAGGAGATGGGGAACTCCCGGCCCACTCTCTTCCTGGCCTCGGTCAGCACTTCCAGGGCGAACCTGGCCCTTCCCTCCACACTTCCCCCGTATTCGTCCTCCCGGTGATTGGACAGTGGGGAGAGGAACTGGTGGATGAGGTAGATGTGGGCAGCATGGAGCTCAATGCCATCGAAGCCCGCCGCCTTGGCCCGGACGGCTGCCGCGGCGAAGTCCTGCACTAGCGGGCCAATCTCCCCTGGGGTCAGCTCCCGGGGCACCCCCCGGCCCCCTCTGATAGGGGAGGGAGCTACCGCAGCACCGTCCGCATCCCCTTTGATGGCCTCCCGGCCGGAGTGTTGCAGTTGCAGGAAAACGGGAGAGCCCCCGGAATGCACCGCATCAACCAGGGCCTTGAAGCCGGGGACAAGCTCATCACTCCAGAGGGCCAACTGACAAGGCATGCTCCGCTCGTCCTGGGTGACGCAGGCCATCTCCACAATGATCAGGCCCGCGCCACCCCTGGCCCTGGCCGCATAGTATTCCCGGATGCGCGGGGACACGCTGCCATCGGGGTTGCCGTAGCGGGTGGTCATGGGGGGCATGACTATCCTGTTGGCCAGGCTCAGGGGGCCCAGGGCAATGGGGGTAAAAAGCTTCTTAAACATATACACCTCTATCTACCGTCTGCAAAATTCCAAGCACAGGTGGGCTTGCCAACGCCCACAAGGGACCTACGCCTGTCATGATAGACCCTATTGGGCGCATTACCTTGTGGGCCTGCGCTGAGCGCGAGAGAGCAGGCTGATTTCTGCAAGAGGACACCGGTCTCCTTAATCCGTGAGTTGAGCTTCAAGAGGCTCCCTCACTGGGTGGATGCACGGGCTTGTTCGTCATTGCGAGGCGCGAAGCGCCGAAGCAATCTCAATCCCAAACCCCGCCAGCCTGGAGATTGCTTCGCAGGAGTTTACCCTGAGGCCGCCGAAGGGCTCGCAATGACAGGCAAGAATTCCTATCCACGGTTCACGGAGTCTCTACCATCGGTTACGGGACTCGGCTCCGCAGCCAGCCTGTCCAGGACCTCCTCGGCCTCCCGGACTATCCTCTCGATGAGCTCCTGGCAGCTTGGGATATCGTTGATCGCCCCGCAGACCTGTCCGCCGGGCAAGACACCCTCGTCCGGCTTCCCCTCTATGGTGGCCGCATAGATCCAGCGGGGGAAATATCCAGCGAGAGCGGCCTGGGCCAGGGAGGTCTCGTAGGACTTCTTCACCGCCCAGGCACTGCCCACCAGCCTCCACCAGGGCACCTTGAGCAGCCTGCTAGTATAGAACAGCCCCCGGATGCTCCGCACTACGGGGAACCCCCTTCCCCGCGCCTCCAGCATCTCCACCACCCTGTTCCGGAGCACCCGCTGGGGGAGGCCATCAATCCTGTCGCTGACCAGGGTATCGTTCTCCGTGGCACGCAGGTAGAGCTGCTTGACATGGTCCGGGACGGGGCTCTCCTTGGTAAGCAGGAACCGGGTGCCCATGGCGATGCCCACCGCCCCCAGGGCCAGGGAAGCCACCAGGCC
>JACPQK010000144.1 GCA_016190535.1 Chloroflexota bacterium
AGCGGATAGACTCACCCCGGCGCATGGTGTCGAAGGCCTCGTTGATGCGCTCCAGGGGGAAACGGTGGGTTACCAGGGGGGTAATCTGGATCTTGCCCAGGCGGGCCAACTCGATGACCTTGGGGTAGTCCACCGGGCGGCAGCCCATGGAGCCCACCACCTCCAACTCCCGGTACATGGCGCGCCCGGCATTTACGGGCATGTTCTCGGGGCTATAGCCCACGATTACCATGCGGCCACCGGGGCGCAGGGAAGCAAAGGCCTGCTCCTGGGTTGCTGGCCTGCCAATGGCCTCGAAGGCGATCTCGGCACCCCCGTTGGTGAGCCGGCGCACCTCCTTGGGCACATCCTGCGTCTCCTTGGCGTTTATGGTATGGCGAGCGCCCAGCTTCCTGGCCCACTCCAGTTTTCTCTCTATGACGTCTACCGCAATAACTACACCCCCCACAGCCACCGCTATTTGCACCAGGTTGAGCCCGATGCCACCGCAGCCAAAGACCACCACATTATCACCAGGGCCCACACGGCCCCGGTTCTTGACGGCATGGAAGGGAGTGGTGACAGCATCGGCGATGATGCAGCCTTCGATCAGAGGCAGGTCCTCGGGGAAGGGGATGAGGTCCTTAGCCGGGGCCACCACGTACTCCGCGTAGGCCCCGTTGATGTGGTTGCCGAACATCCTCAGGTTCAGGCAGAGGTTCTCCCGCCCCTGTCGACACAGATAGCAATGGCCGCAGGGAAGGACGGCGGGCAATATGACCCGTGCCCCCTCCTGCACCCCGTTGACTCCCGGCCCCAGGGCAGCAATGGTGCCAGCGGACTCGTGGCCCAGGGTAAGGGGAGGCTTCTTGAAGGTGGGTACCCCCAGGTCCACGTACTCCAGGTCGGAAAAGCAAACTCCGCAGGCAGCTACCTTGACCAGCACCTCGCCCGGGCCTGGCTCAGGGATGGGTATATCCTCTATCTTCAGGGGCTGCTGGGGGCCATAGAATCGGGCAGCTTTCACGCTTCTTCTCCTCCTATGAGGTCGTTTACTATTACCCCCGGCTGAAGCCGGGGGCTTCCTGCCCCATGCTTCAGCATAGGGTGTTCCCAAACAACCTCGCTCCTATCTCTCTTGCCACACTGGGGGCCGCTTCTCCAGGAAGGAGAGGAGTCCCTCATCATAGTCTGGCAGGTTAGCCAGCTCCTGGAGGTACAGGGCCTCCACGCGGTCGAGCACCGGCCCAAAGTCCGCATCCACCGCCTGGCGGATGGCCTTCTTGGCCAGGGCCAACACGGGAGCGCTATGGGCCACCAGCTTGGCCACCAGGGCATCCGTGGCGGCCTGCAACTGGTCATCGGGGACTACCTGGTTGACCAGCCCCAGCCGCCAGGCCTCCTGGGCAGTGACGGAGTCTCCGGTAAGCAACAACTCCAGGGCCTTCTTCCGGCCGATCAGCCGGGGCAGGAGGATCACGGAAATGGGGGGGAAAGCCCCCAGCTTTATCTCCGGCTGGCCGATCTTGGCGGACTCGGCGGCTACTACCAGGTCACAGAAGAGGGCGAACTCGCTGCCACCTCCCAGCACAGCCCCGTGGACGGCGGCCACCGTGACCTGGGGCAAGGCTGCCATACGACGGAACATCCCGTGGAAGACCGCAATCATGGGCCCCACGTTCTCTCCCCGGTGCTCCTGGACATCTACCCCGGCGGAGAAGGCGCGCCCCTGACCGGAGAAGACCACCACCTTTACGGTGGGGTCCAGGCTGTCCAGGACACGGTTTACCTCCGTCATGGTAGCAATGTCCAGGATGTTGAGAGGGGGGTGGTCCAGGGCAATATGCATCATCCCCGGTGTCTGGCTCACCTTTATCCACTTGTAGTCGGCCATGCTGTTTCCCCCTGTTTTCGTAAGTGACCTGTCCTATGAAATCATGGCTCCGGTGGAATGTCAATGAGAGGAAGGGGTATCCAAATCCGTGGATTCTTGTTAGAGACCGAAGTAAGCGCAAATGGGGTCCGGCAAGCACCTCACAGGTGGTATTTAGTACCCCAGGCTGAAGGAATCCACAGAGCAAAGGGATAGCCCTTTACTCCCACGGGAGTTGTATACTAACTAGTGTCCGGAGTCTCGGGATATGGGTACCTCCCAGGTGCTCCGAGCTTTGCCTGTCGTGTCAGAGTAGCTATAGTCGTTGAGTAGTTGTAGATTGCTGAATAAAAAAGAGACCGGTTATGGATGATTGTCTGGTCGTTGGTGCTGGGCCTGCGGGCAGCCATCTCGCCTACCTGCTGGCGAGACAGGGCCACCGGGTGACCGTCCTGGAGCAGCAGGACAGGGTGGGCAAGGGTAGCCGGTGCACCGGGGTATTGGGCGCCGAGTGCCTGGAGCGTTTCCCCGCGGCTAAGGAGGCGGTAGTGCGGGAGTCGCCCTCCGCCACCTTCTACTCTCCCCAGGGGCAGGCGCTAACGGTGCACCAGCGGCCCACTCCGGCGTGGGTAGTGGACCGTAACCTCCTGGATACTGCCCTGGCCCTCCAGGCCGAGACCGCAGGGGCACGCTACCTGCTGGGTACCAGGGCCAGCGACCTGGAGGTCACTACGGACGGTGTCACCGCCCTGGTGCAAAAGGGGGGCGAGAGCCAGCTTCTCAGGGCAAAGGTGGTAGTTATTGCCAACGGGTTCGCCTCTGCCCTCCCTCAGAAGGTGGGCATGGGCAAGTTGCCCGATGTAGTCATGGGTGCCCAGGCGGAGGTCCTCCTGGCTGGCAGTGCGGGGGTGGAGGTGTACCTGGGCCAGGACCTGGCCCCCGGTTTCTTTGCCTGGCTGGTCCCCACCTACCCGGGGCGGGCCTGGCTGGGCCTCTTCTCCCGGAGCCAGCCTAAGACCTATCTGGGCCGTCTGCTCCAACAACTGTGGGAACAGGGCAGGCTGGCCTCACCCCAGGCTGGCATGAGCCACTGGGGGATCCCCCTTCGCCCCAGGCCCCACACCTGTAGCCTGCGGGCGCTGGTGGTGGGAGATGCTGCTGGCCAGGTGAAACCCACCACGGGGGGTGGCATCTACTACGGGTTGCTCTGTGCCGAGCTAGCCGCAGACACCCTGCACCAGTCCCTGGTGGAGGAGGACCTGTCGGCGGCTCGCCTGAAGCAGTACGAGAAGCGATGGAAGGCGCTGATAGGACGCGAGCTCCAGGTAGGCTACTATGCCCGGCGTCTCTACGAGAGGCTCAGCGACAGCCAGATAGAGCGCCTTTTCTCGGCCCTGCAGGGCAACGGCTTGCACCACTCCTTACTCCAGGCCCAGGACTTCTCCTTCGACTGGCACGCCAGCTTTATTCTGCGGGCCATGGGCCAGGCCGCCCTGCGGTCGCCCCTGCGCGCCCTGGGCTCCCTCATCCCCCTTCCCCTGCGCCGCCATCTGGGGGCTGAGGGTATGGACTCCTGAGAGGTACAACGGGGATTACGATGGTCCCCTGTCAGGAAATTCAGGAAGAGGTCGTTTGGGAATACGCCACATCGAAGGACGGGGAATGAAGCCCCCGGCTTTAGCCGGGGATGTCGGTAAACGGTCTCTCGAGAAAGGGGCGAAAGTATGAAAGGTGTACTGGTGAAGGGCACCCTGCGGGGGGTGGCCGATGGCCCCCTGATTATCGTGGACGTGCGGGGCGAGGAGAAGGCCTATCCCCTGGACTGCGACCTGACCCTGGAATGGGTGCAGTCCCACCTGGGCAAGCCAGTTACCTGCCTGGTGGACGAGACCCGGGTGAAACAGGTGGTTTAATCCAACATACCTATCCTCCCTGGGGCACACCGCCAGCCCTGCCTGGCAGCCTGGGTGGCTCCACCCGTAATCCGTGGATCCTTGCTACATGCCGGGTTGGGCACAAAGGGGGCCCAAAAATCACCTCGCGGGTTGTACTTGATACCCCATGCGGAAGTAGGGGCAGTTCATGAACTGCCCCCACCATGCCCGCGGCTTCAGCCGTGGGTCAGGAATCCACGGATTACGGTCCACGGGCCTCTCTTGCCACGAGGCCGTCTTGATACTATAATGAGCGCTAATCACTGAATGATCGAAGTCCACAACCTCACCAAGTACTACGGCGACTTCCTCGCCATAGAAGATGTCTCTTTCCAGGTAAAGAAGGGGGAGATCCTCGGCTTTCTGGGGCCTAACGCCGCCGGTAAGACCACCACTATGCGCATCCTTACCGGCTACATGCCCCCTTCCTCAGGGACGGCGAGCATCTGCGGCTACGATATTGTGGACCGCTCCCTGGAGGCGCGCCGCCGTATCGGCTACCTGCCCGAGACCGTGCCCCTCTATTCCGACATGACGGTGCGGGGCTACCTGGACTTCCAGGGCACCCTGCGGGGCATGGGCAAGGAGTGGCGCCGGAAGCGCATCGACGCGGTGGTCGGCCTGTGCCGCCTGGGCGAGTACCGGGACACCCTAATCGGCAAGCTTTCCAAGGGCTTCCGCCAGCGGGTAGGCATTGCCCAGGCCCTCCTCCATGAGCCGGAGGTGCTCATCCTCGATGAGCCTACCATCGGCATTGACCCCCGCCAGGTGGTGGAGACGCGGCAGCTCATCAAGGGACTGGGGGGCGAGCACACCGTCATCATCTCTAGCCACATCCTACCCGAGGTGAGCATGGTCTGCGGGCGGGTGCTCATCATCAACGAGGGCCGGGTGGTGGCCATCGACAAGCCGGAGAACCTGTCTACCCGCCTGGGGGGCATGGAGCGCATCCACCTAGAGGTGCGGGGTGCGGCCAAGGAAGTCGTAGCCCTGCTGCGGGGGATGAAAGGGGTAAAGGAGGTCACCCGAGAGGGCGGAGACAGCCTGGCCCGCTATACCGTCGAGTGCCAGCGCGGGCGCGACCTCCGGGCGGAGATAGCTGAAGCTATCGTCAGCCGGGGCTGGGGGCTGCTGGGCCTCCAGGGCGCGGGCATGAGCCTGGAGGAGATCTTCCTCAAACTTACCACCGAGGAGCAGGCGTGAGGAACACCCTGGCCATCGCTAAGAGAGAGACCCTGGCCTACTTTGCTTCTCCCGTAGCCTACGTGGTGGCCGCCGTCTTTCTGGTGGTCACGGGCTACTTCTTCGCGGCGGACCTGCTGGCCCGGCAGATGGCCAACCTCCGGGGCTTCCTCTCCCCAGCCAGCTTCGTATTGCTCCTGGTGGCCCCCATGTTGACCATGCGCCTCTTCGCCGAGGAGCAGAAGATGGGCACCCTGGAGCTCCTCCTCACCAACCCGGTGCGAGATATTGAGGTAGTGTTAGGGAAGTACTTGGCCAGCCTGGCTACCCTGGCCGTGATGCTGGCCCTCACCTTCTATTACCCCCTGCTCCTCTACTGGTTCGGGGACCCCGACACGGGGCCTATTCTCACGGGCTACCTGGGGCTGTTCTTGCTGGGAGCAGCCATGATGGCTATCGGGCTGCTGGCCTCCTCCCTCAGCGCCAACCAGATCGTGGCAGCGGTGCTGGGATTTGGCCTGCTCATCCTCCTCTGGGTGGTGGGCTCCCTGGGCTTGCCTGGCCTGCCGGGAGCGGTGCTCAGCTATATCTCCTTACCCGACCGCTTCAACGATTTCGTCTGGGGGATCATTGATACCCAGAATATCCTCTACTACCTGAGCGTGGCGGCCATGTTCGTTTTCCTCACCGTGCGCTCCCTGGAGATGCGGCGTTGGCGCTAGCTAACCGGGTAGCCTCAGCCTTTAGACGCATGGGAACAGGCCTCTCCCAACTGCCGGGGGCACTGCGGGGGCTGAGGGTACTCCTGGTGGGGGGTGGGATGCTAGCCCTGGTGGCGGCGGGGGTCATCTTCCTTCTGGCCCCGGAGCTGGCCAGCTCCACCCTTACCCTGGTGGCCCTGGGGGTGCTCTTGCTGCTGGTGGCTCTGCTCAGCGCCCCGGGACAGGTGCGTACCGCCCTGCTGGGACGCCGGGGCCGCTACGGCTCCAATACGGCGCTGATGGTTATCGCCTTCACGGGCATCGTGATAGCCGCCAATTTCCTGGGGGTGAAACAGAGCTACCGGGTGGACCTGACCATCAACCGGGAGTTCACCCTTTCCCCCAAGACTATAGCGGTGCTGCAAGACCTGACGGCCCCGGTGCAGGCGGTGGCCTTCCTCACCCCGGGCGACCCTACCCTGGAAGCTACAGTGAACCTCCTGCGGGAGTACTCCAACCGCAGCGCCAGGTTTAGCCACAGAGTAGTGGACCCGGAGGCAAACCCTGCGCTGGCGCGACAATATGAGGTAACCCAGTACGGCACCATTGTCTTTGAAAGCGAGGGCCGCCGGGCTTCCGCCGCCAGCCAGATCCAACTGGAGATACCTGGCCAGGGCACGCAGGTCGCTCCTAACCCCACGCTGGAGCAGGACATTACCGCCGCCATCCTGAAAGCCACGGGCCTGAAGCAGAAGAAAGTCTATTTCCTGACGGGACATGGGGAAGCCAACATATACGATACCCAGGACCAGCGGGGCTTTGGCCTGGCCGCCCAGGCCCTCATCCCTGATAACTACCAGGTGGCTACCCTGAGCCTGGCCACGGTGGAGGGAGTGCCCGAGGATGCGGCCGCCCTGATTGCCGCCGGACCGCGCCAGGACCTGCTGGCGCAGGAGGTGCCCCTGCTGACGGACTATCTGCGCCGCCAGGGCAAGCTCCTCCTCTTGGCCGATCCTAGCACGCCCGGCTCCTGGAGCGAGCTTCTTGCCCCCTGGGGCCTGGCCCTCTCGGATGGGCGAGTTATTGACCGGGTGAGCTATGCCTTCCCGGACACAGCCAGTCCCGCTGTCCAGAGGACCCAGTACTCTCTGGGGCCGGTCACCAAAGTCCTGGACACGACCTTCTTCCCCGATGCCCGGGCCGTGGACGTGTTCTTCCTTGCGACGCAAGAAGGCCGGGAGCAGACAAACGTACAGACGGTGGATGTGGCCCTTACCACCGGCTCAAGCTGGCTGGAGACGGATACCGGAGACCCCAAGTTCGACGAGGGGAAGGATACCCCCGGTCCCCTGGTGCTGGCGGTCCTGGTGGAGGCCGTGGCCCCCCTGGGAGAAAGACTCCCGGCGAGCCAGGTGCCCGAGAAGCGTACCCGCCTGGTGGTGGTGGGTGATTCGGACTTCATCAGCAACCAGTTCTTCTACTCCCTGGGCAATAGCGACCTCTTCATAAACTCGGTGAACTGGCTGACGGAGGAGGAGGCCCTTATCTCCATCCGGCCCAAGCCCTTCGCCTTCCGCCGCCTGGTGGTTACCCAGCGGGCCTGGAACTGGATCCTCTACTCCAGCATCGCATTTCTGCCCTTGCTGGTGGTGGTCGGGGGTGGGGTGGCCTGGTGGCGTCGGCGCTAGCCTCATGAGCTACCGCACCACCTTTGTCCTGCTCGCCGTTCTCCTGCTGGTGGGGGGCTACGCTCTGGTCACGCAGTTGACCGGCAGCGAGGAGCCGGCGCCCAAGCCTCCCTGGGTCTACAGCCTGGACGATGATGCCCTGGTAGCTATTGATGTGACCTACCAGGACGACACAGTGTCCTTCCGTCGGGATGACCAGTACCAGTGGCGCTTCGATGGCCCCCAGGGAGACCCGGTGGACATGCAGCGCTGGGGGGGTGTTACCCTGCTGCTTAGTGGCCCCCGCTCCCAGCGGGTGCTGTTCCAGGAGGTAATAGACCTGGCTGCCTATGGCCTGGACTCCCCGCCGTTGACTGTTAGGCTGAGCTTTGGCGGTGTACCCCTGGATGTCCTGGTGGGGGACAATACCCCCGATGGCAGGGGCAGCTACATGCAGGTGAAGGGGTATTCTCCGGTCTACGTGGTGGACCGTTCCTGGGCGGACGTGATACAGCGCCTGGTAACGGAGCCACCCCGGGTCCAGCCCACCCCCTCTGCCGAGAGCTAGCTAGTCCCGCGGCCCCCCACTTCACCGCAACGAACTTCCGGGACGGGGCACTAGCGCCTTGACGCCCTGTCGCTGGGATGATATACCAGGGGAGACCTTCGTAGCAGGAGCAGTAGATGGACATCTCAGAGACGGACCCACGGGACGTCATCAACATCCCGGAGAAGGTGCCCCAGACCCTGGCTGAGCGGCTGGAGAGGGTGGAGG
>JACPQK010000143.1 GCA_016190535.1 Chloroflexota bacterium
GCGAACAGCGGGAAGACTATCATCTCCA
The DNA here is from genome assembly GCA_016190535.1 of Chloroflexota bacterium. The sequence goes on from JACPQK010000143.1 coordinate 29, forward strand.
TAGCTATCATGAGCAGAAGGCTGCTTACCATCTTGCCCCAGTAGATGGTAGCCCGGTCCACCGGGCACAGCAGCAGCCCTTCAAGGCTGCCCCGGTCCTTTTCAATGGTGAAGGCGCGGTTGAGGCCCAGGACTCCCGCGAATATAAAGGCCACCCAGAGCAGGCCCGGCGCGGCCTGCCGGGTAGCAGGGGTATTGGGCTCAAAAGTGAAGCTGAATACTACCAGGACCAGCAGAGCGAAGAGGAGGAGGGAGGTGAGGATATCCTTGGTCCTGAGCTCGGCGCGGATATCCTTGGCCACGATGGCCCAAGTCTGGCCCAGGAATGCACTCACAGCCCGACGGGCGAGGGGGCGATCACAGCAAGGCTGGCCAAGACTAGCCGGCCTCCTTGGCCTCCCACTTAGTGGGGCACTTCACCAGCAGATTCTTGGCGTGGAAGGTATTACCCTGAAGGAGCTCCCCTTCCACCACCACATCTATGTCCTCCTGGAAGAGGTCAGGCACCAACCCCTGATAGACCACGGGCAGGGTAGCTCCAGCCTCCCCCAGGGTGAACTTCAACTCCAACGGCCCCCGTTCTACCGATCCTGGCACCACCTGGCCACTTACCCGAAGGGGCTTCCCCACCAGGGCGGGCCCCTGGGCCTCCACCTCTCCTACCTTCCAATAGTACGTGGCACCACCCTGGAACCCCATGTATCCTAGATAAACCAGGGTGCCAGCCAGGGCCAAAGCAACGATGAGAAGCCGTAGCTTGGACGAGCGCCAGGGGGCTCGCCCCACGGGCTTGGGGGTGATGGAGGGAGTTAGTCCAGACACAGTTTACGCAGTCAAGCTGCATTATACGGAGTCCCTCTGCCTCCTGTCAACGAAGTTGCGCCGCCCTGATCCGCCGTCAAAAACCTCGTTGGTATCTTTCGTGAAGGGAAGGTAAAATGGGGGCTAGTTAAGACAACCCATCACCAAGCTCAGAGCACCCCCCTGACGGCTCCCCACACGCCGGGAGCCTAGCGCAGAAGACGGCCCGCTTGAAGTGGGCCGCCCAAGGAATGGCCGTTCCCAACAGGCCATCACGCCCTCATAACCGTTGGCGTAGCGACCTTCAACCGCAGGCGTCCGCTCGGGGCGAGCAAGACCACGCCCGGCGGCTCTTGCTCGCCGTCCCCAAGCACTCTCACCCCTGCAGAAAGCCACCCTCGCTCAATCAGGTGGTGGATTTCTGGACCTTGATACTAACAATCAGCTCCAGGGCCTCACCGAGAGGGCGGCGGCCCTTGTAATGCGAGGTGGGCCAGAGTAAGCTGCGAATAGTGGCCAGGCCACCGGGGTGGACTTCCCCGGCGGCACCGTCCTGGCCTTGCGGTGCGAGGCCTCCAGAGACAGGCCTGCCGACGGCGGTCTGTGGGGACCACAGGCCCATAGTGTGCTATCATGCCCACGGGAGGTGCTTTGCGTAGCATTCATGTACCAAGAAGAGTCTGGCGTCCTGTTCTGGTAGGGGCTGCCGCCGGAGGATTGGCGGGCCTGATGGGTGTGGGTGGTGGCATCGTCCTGGTGCCCTTGCTAGTAGCCCTGCTGGGGGTGGAGCAGCACCCGGCCCATGCCACCTCCCTGGCGGTAATACCGGCCATCGCCGTTTTCGGTGCCCTGCCCTACATCTTCCAGAACTACATGCGCTGGGATCTGGCCCTCTATATGGCCCTGGGCAGCAGCCTGGGGGTAATTGCCGGGGCCAGGATGATGCCCCGCATCCCCGCCCCCCTGCTCCGCCGCCTGTTTTCCTTGCTGGTTATTGGGATAGGGGTACGCTTTCTCCTGGTGGGGGCCTAGGAATGCCGCTGGAGGCGGCACTAATTGGCCTCACCGCGGGGGTATTGGCGGGAGTCATGGGTGTGGGTGGGGGGCTGATCATGATACCCGGCCTGGTCCTTATCAGCGGGGTAGGCCAGCACACCGCTCAGGGGGTGTCCCTGGCCGTTATTGTGGTGACAGGACTGGTGGGGTCCTTCATCAACCTGCGGCAGCACCAGGTGCGGTTGGGGATTGTAGCTGCGGTAGCACCGGCGGCCGCTATCTCCGCCTTCCTGGCCGGCGCCCTGGCTACCCGCCTGGAGGCTGACTGGCTTACGCGTGTCTTTGGCCTATTCCTCCTGGCGGTGGGGATCAGGATGTTTGTCTGGGGGAATCATACTATAGGGGGGAATGCTCGGAGCCCCCACCCCCCTGGCGGCTCCGAGGCCAAGAGACTATATTTAGGGGGGCGTCCCGATAAGGCTGGGCGCTGAGGAACTGTATATGCAGCGACCGGAATGGCCCCAGGGCTGGCGAGACCTCTATAAGGACATGGTGGTGTGCCCCCGGTGCGCTGAGCTGGTGAGGAACCGGACCCAGGTAGTGCCCGGGGATGGCCCCCCGGATGCCCGCCTCCTCCTGGTAGGGGAGGCGCCGGGGTGGAACGAGGACCAGCAGGGGCGCCCTTTTGTGGGGGCCGCCGGCCAGTTCTTGAACAGTGAGTTGCTGCCCCTGGCTGGACTGAAGCGGGAGGAAGTCTATATTACCAACGTCATCAAGTGCCGCCCCCCCCAGAACCGGGACCCCTTGCCCCAGGAGGTGGAGAATTGCCGCCCCTGGCTCCAGGCCCAGATAGCTGTCCTCAAGCCTCGGCTCATCGTTACCCTGGGGAGACATGCCCTGGCGTGGTTCTTCCCCCGCGATAGTATTGCCAGGTTGCATGGCACATCCCGGCGACAGGAGGGGGCCATCTACTATTTCCTCTATCATCCCGCCGCCGCCCTCCACCAGCCCAGCCTGCGCCAGGCCATCGTAGAGGATATGAAGCGCATTCCCGAGCTTCTCGCGGAGGCGGAGAGGACGGCTGCGGCCCCTCCCCAGCCGGGGCAGCTCGCGCTATTCTAGGCTGGAGGCAATATGGCTAGAACAAAGCTAAGGGTGGTGCCCCTGGGGGGGCTGGGCGAGATAGGCAAGAACATGCTGGTCCTGGAGTGCGGCGAGGACATCCTGGTCATTGACTCCGGCCTGATGTTCCCCGAGGACGAGATGCTGGGCGTGGACCTGGTGATCCCTGATATCAGCTACCTCCTGGAGCGCCGGGACAGGGTCCGGGGCATCATCATCACCCATGGCCACGAGGACCATACCGGTGCCTTACCCTACGTCCTGCCCCGCCTCAACGTGCCGGTCTACTCCTCCCGGCTCACCCACGGCCTCATCAGCGTCAAGCTCAAGGAAAGCAAGCTGCTCTCCAGCGCCAGCCTGAACATAGTGCAGCCCGGAGACAGGATAGCGTTGGGCCGGCTATCGGTGGAGTTCTTCCACGTGTGTCACAGCATACCGGACGCCCTGGGGCTGATCATCCACACCCCCTTCGGTGCCGTGGTGCATACGGGCGACTTCAAGATGGACTATACCCCCGTGGATGGCCAGCCTACGGACTTTGCGCGGCTGGCCAGCCTGGGTAAGGAGGGGGTCTTTCTGCTCTTCTCGGACTCCACTTATGTGGAGATCCCCGGTTACACCTCCTCGGAGCGGGAGGTGGGCCTGACCCTGGAACGGACCATAGCCGAAGCCCCCGGCCGGGTGATTATTGCCACCTTCGCCTCCCTGATCTCCCGTATCCAACAAGTGGTGGACGCCGCGTCCCGGCAGGGCCGCCGGGTCTTCTTCGTGGGCCGCAGTATGAGGGACAACGTGGAAATGGCCCTGAAGCTGGACTACCTGAAGGCACCCCCCGACGTCATTGGGCAGCTCCAGGAGCTACCCCGCCTTCCACCCGAAAAGGTGGTGATCATGAGCACCGGCGCCCAGGGGGAGCCTACCTCAGCCCTGGTGCGCATGGCCCATGGGGAGCACCGCCAGGTGAACATTGTGCCCGGCGACACCATAGTGCTCTCCGCAACCGCTATTCCTGGCAACGAGCGCCTGGTGAGCAGGACCCTGGACAACCTCTTCCGCCTGGGAGCCAGGGTGATCTACGACAAGATCGCCCCGGTCCATGTCCACGGCCATGGCAGCCGGGAAGAGCTCAAGATGGTGATCCATCTGGTCAAGCCCCGTTTCTTCGTCCCGGCCCACGGGGAGTACCGCCACCTGCGGCTGCACGCGGAACTGGCGCAGTCCCTGGGCATCCCGCCCAGCAACACCTTTGTCCTCGAGGATGGCGATGTGCTGGAGCTCTCCAGGCAGGGAGGCCGGGTAACGGGGAGGACCCCCTCCGGTAATGTCTACGTGGATGGCCTGAGTGTGGGTGGTGTAGGTCCGGTGGTCCTCCGGGACCGACAGGCCCTCTCCCAGGATGGCGTGGTAGTGACCATCCTGGCCGTGGACCGCCAGACCGGGCGGCTGGTGGGAAGCCCTGAGGTCACTTCCCTGGGCTTTGCCGAGTTGGAGGAGTCCCAGGCCCTGGTGGGGGACACCCGGCGGCTGGTGGAAGAGCTGATAGGCCATCACCACCGGGCTGGCGTCGGCAGTGGACTGCGGACGGAGCTCAAAGATGCCTTGAGCAAGCTCTACTACCAGAAGACAAAGCGGCGTCCCATCATCCTGCCCTTCGTTATGGAGGTGTGAGCTGTCTTTCCCAACGGAGAGGGTGTTCTGCCCCCCTTTCGCTCTTGGCGTCTCCCTGCCGTCC
>JACPQK010000140.1 GCA_016190535.1 Chloroflexota bacterium
CTGCTGGCCCGGGGTGTTAGCCAGCACACGGGGCTGCCCCTGGTCAGCGATGGCTTGAGGCGACGGCGGGACAGCCCACCCCAGGCCCGGGCCAGCAGCGCCGCCGAGCGGCGCCGTCAGGTCGCCGCCGCCTTCGCTTGCCCAGACGCCAGACTCCAGGGCCTGAAAGTCCTGCTCATTGACGATGTGAGCACCACCGGGGCCACCCTGGATGCCTGTGCCCGCGCCCTCAAGGAGGCGGGGGCCACCTCTGCATGGGGACTGACCCTGGCTCGCGAACCATGAGCCAGAGCAGGGCGCTTTCCTTGACACCGTTAGGCCCTCTCCCTAGAATGAAGCTACGCCGGGGTAGCTCAGTGGTAGAGCACCGCACTGAAAATGCGGGTGTCGCCAGTTCGATCCTGGCCCCCGGCACCACTTCTCCGGCCCGGGGCCGAAGTGGCGGAACGGCAGACGCGCCGGTCTCAAAAACCGGTGAGGGGTAACCCTCGTGTGGGTTCGAGTCCCACCTTCGGCACTTTTCCAGTGACCTCAAGCACGGCCAGGAAAGCGGACCTTCGCCCTCCGGGGCCGAGCCGGGCGGCATCCCCTATCTCCTGGGAAAAACCGTGGACGGCCCAGGGCCGTCTCAAAACGGAGGCCCGTCCCTTATGTAAAGTCCTTGGCTTTGTACACCCGGCAGAGGAGCGCCCGCAGGAGGTTGTCGCCCGTGTAGTCACAGACCTCCGGGTCATCAGGGATAATGGAGTTGATGTTGGAGTCCCAGACCCCGAAGAGACAGGGGTCTGCCTCCGGCTGCTCCGGGAACCACCAGTAGCCATCGGCATGGACCACCTGGGGATGCATTCCTTCCAAAAGCTGGGCCTTCTGCCGGACTGTCCCCAGCGGCGTCTCAATGTACACCGTATCCCCCTGGGCGATACTGAGCCTGGCCGCTGTCTCCGGAGCGATCTGGAGCAGGGGATAGGGGTGCCTCTGGCGGAGCTTGTCCAGTTGCCTCTGGGAGGAGTGTGTGTAAGGGCGGACGCGCGACCCGGCGATAAGGATGAGGGGGTACTCCTTTGCCAGGTCGGGTGTAGATACGGGACCCCAGGCAGGCTCCTGGAACCCCACCAGGGGATTGTAGCCCAGGCGGGTGAAGATGCTGGGCACCAGTTCCACCTTACCGGAGAAGGTGCCAAACCCCTTCTGCTCGTAACGCTTGTATGTCCGGGGAGGCACATAACCCTGACCGGCGGAGAATTCCTTAAAGCCCACGCCTGCGGGGGCCAGCAGCCGGTCGAACCAGCCTTCTACGGTATCGGGCCAGCCCTCCTGCCCCAGCCGGACACCCAGGTCTCTCCAGAGGCGATAATCGTCCCTGCGCTCATACAGGGGTTCAACGGCCTTTTCCCTGCCGTAGTAGCTATTGGAGAGCCCCCAGAGGTTGCTCATATTGGACCTCTCCAGGGAGTCCGAGGCAGGGAGAACGTAGTCCGCCAGCGCCCCCGTGGGCGTCAGGAAGTGGTCCATGCTCACGTGCAGCTCCAGGTTGTCGGTCTTCAGGGCACGGTAGATAAGCTTGCCGTTGCCCAAGCAGCACAGGCTATTAGTGCCCTGATCGAACACAGCTTTGATGGGGTAGGGGTCCCCCTCCAGTATAGCTTTCCAGATATAGTGAGGGCCGGGATAGATGAAGTACTGCGCCCCTCCATATCCCTTGGGATATACCCGCTGCATGGCCTCCCTGTAGAGGGCCAGGGCCTTCACCGAGGCGATGGGCCACTCGTGGGCGCTCACATTGTCCCTTTTCCTCAAGGGGTGGTAGATCTGGCTGTCCCAGTTTATCTCGTCCAGGAAAGCGGTATACTCCGGCCAGTCGCCGAAGCGGTTGCCTCCCTCTATGTCGAGATTGCCGGTTATGGCCCGCAGCCAGCTTTTGCCGATCACTGCGCTCAGGGCACCCTTCCCGGTGTGACAAGTAGCCACACCCATGGCCAGGAGGGCGGGGTGAAGGGTGGCATAGAGCCGGGCCACCTCCACAATCTGCTCCTCGGGCACCCCGGTGGTCTCCGCCACCCTGCTGGGCGGGTACATCTGGACCAGTTGCCTCACCTCCTCAAAGCCCAGGCACCAGCGCGCTACAAACTCCTGGTCATAGAGGCCCTCGTTGATGATCACGTTCAGCATGCCCAGGGCCAGGGCGCCATCGGTGCCCGGGCGGAGCCGAACCCAAATATCCGCATCTTTGGCACTGGCGCTGGGCCTGGGGTCTACTACCACCAGCTTTGTGCCCCTGCTCTTCGCTTCGAGCCATGAGGTCCAGGCCCCAGCACCAGAGTCGGCCGTGTTAGCCCCCCAGAGGACAGCAACCCTGGTTGTGCCCGCTACCACGTCCGAGCGGGAGGCGCGGTAGCCGTAGATAGCGCATTCGGCCAGGATCTCGGCCTCACCGCAGTTCTTGCCCTGGTGCATGAAGTTGGGAGTGCCCCAGAGATTGCACCATTTCCAGGCTGCCGGGTCGCCTGGGCCATGGGGGGAGCCACCCAGAACGGCCACCGCCTCGGGGCCGTACCTGTCCCGGATCTCGGCCAGCCTAGCGGCAATCTCGTCCATGGCCTGCTCCCAGGGGACGCGCTGCCAGCGGGCTTCCCCCCGCCCCCCTACCCGTTTCAGTGGGTAGTTGAGGCGGGAGGGGTGATCGTGATAGTCCACCGCGGCTGCTACCCTCACGCATCCCCGGGGCCTGAACCCGCTCCGGGTGTCGGCTTCAACCCTGGTCACCTTCCCGTCAGTGACATGTACCAGGACATGGCACCCGGTCCCACAAACAGGACAAGTCCCTTTCCTCACCTCCGGGCTGGCTTTAGCCATCTTCAACCTCCTGGAGAAAGCATTACCGACCGCTAACAAACTACCTGCTGCCGCAGTTTCGGACGGGGCAAAGATAGCACTGGATACCCCCGCCGTCAACAGCCCTTTCCGGGTCGTTTAGAAACCTCTTTTAGCCCCCTGAATCCCCCAGTATTGGGGGACTTTTTGAAGCTCGGGGGCACCAGAGTACCATCTGGGTGCTCCCCCTCACTCTAACTATCTCCCGCCAGGGGAGAGAGTGTTATCAACCCTCCCGTGTCCTGAGTGAGAAAAGCATTGAGCAATTCGGGGTGCAGGGGCTCCGTCCTTGCTGGGGGTCTGGGGTGTCCCCCAGCGGGCTCGCCCGCACCCACGATGGATTTCTGGTTTGGAGGGCAGACTGGTTGCCGCGTATCCCTTCGTGGGTCTGGGCTACGCCCAGCCCCCTCTCCTGCAGAGCTTGTCCTGAGC
>JACPQK010000141.1 GCA_016190535.1 Chloroflexota bacterium
GCTCCAGACCCTGCCTCTCCTTCACCTTCTCCTGACCCTGGGTGGAAAGCTGGGCCTGGAGCCGCTCCCGCTCCTGAAGTGCCAGTTCCGAGCCGCAGAGGGGGCAGCGCGCCCCACCCTCAGCCAGTAGCTTCGCCTTCTCCCCTAGCTCCTGCGCTTCCGCCGCCAGTTGCTTCAGGTGCAGGTGGAGGTCCTGCTGCCGCTCCAGGGCAGCTTCTAACAGCTTCGCCTGCTCCCCCTGCCTAGTCTCTTCCTGGGCCAGAGCTTTCAGCCAGGCCAGGACTTCCTCCCGCTGCCGCTCGAAGCCTGGGAGGGCCTGGGCCTGAGGCTTCCACAAGGCCACCTGTCCCTCGATCTCGCGGCGCTGTCCCTCCAGCTTATCCCTGGCTGCCGCAACAGCCTGCTCCAGGGCCGCCCGCTCCTGGCCCAGGGCCAGCGCCTGAGCTAGCCTGGCGGCCAGGGCCTCCTCCTCCGCCACTGCCTGCTGCCAGCGGACATATCCCTCGCGTATCGAGGAAGCCTGGGCCAGCAAGCCCTGGTGCTCCTGAAGGCCCCGCTGCCGCTGGGCCAGCTCACCCTGCCAGTGGGCCAGGCGCTCTGCCGCCTGGCCCTGGGACTGGGCTGCTTCCTGATGTTGCTCCTGAAGGGACTCCATGCGGTGGTGGGCCGCCTCCAGCTCCCTGAGCCGGGCCTCCGCCACTTCCAGGCGGGCACGCGCCTGCTCTGAGCCGGCTTCCTGGGCCTCCACCTCCGCCTGGTAGCGGGGAAGATATGCCAGCCCGGCCTCGATACGGGCCAGGTCGGCCTCCACCGCCTGGCGTTTCCCCTCTTGCTCTCGGGCCAGCTCCCGGGCCCGGACCACGGCCTGGTCGTAATAGCCCAGGCCCAGGATGTCTGCCAGCACCTGCTTACGCTGGCTGGGGGGCTTAACCGTGAACTCGTCCGCCCGTCCTTGGACCAGAAAAGCGCTGTTAATGAAGGTGCTGTAGTCCAACCCCAGGAGTTGACTCACCCGCTGCTCCGTTTGCCTTACGCTATCCCCCGTCAGGGGGACGAGGCCCTTGGCCGTCACCTGGAAAAGCACCAGCTCCGTCTGGCCTGGCACACCGGACCGCCGAGACCGGGAGCGACGGCGCACCACCCGATATCGCTGGTCTCCGGCCAGAAACTCCAGGTCTACCTCTGTCTCCGACTCCGCCATGTGGATAAGCTCATCGTCAGCACCCCGCGCCCGGCCCCACAAGGCCCAGGTGATGGCATCCAGCAGGGCCGACTTGCCGTTGCCGTTGTCCCCGCAGAGGCAGGCCAGGCGCAGGCCGGTCAGGTCCAACTCGCTCTGGCCTCGGTAGCACAAGAAGTTGCGCAGGCTTAATCGCAGTGGAACCATGAGGCACTCCTACGGCAAATTGATGGGGATGCCCGCCTCCGGAGGGAGCACCTCTATCCCCGTGCCCACCAGGACCTCCTCAAAGAACTGGGGACTTTCCGTATGGACGGGCACGAAGATCCGGGGATGGACCTCCTTGATCATCTCCACCAGTTCAGCGCCGGAGGCGTGGCCCGAGGCATGGAAGCCCGTCTCCAGCCGCACGGTGCCCCTGGGGGCGCTACAGAAGGGGCAAGTGCCAGGGCACTGGCCCCTCTTTTGAAACCTGTGGTGAAGATGAGAGTCCCCCACAAAGGCCATGCCGAAGTGCTCCAGCCACTTCAGGAGGCGGCGGAAGTCCATCTCCTGCTCCTCCGTATAGGCCTCGCTGGAGGAGTAGATGTAAAGACCTCCGGGAGAGGGCTGCAAGCTGGGCAGCTCGTTGATGTCGAAGAAAGAGAAGCACAGGATGTAGTCAGCCTGGTGGCGGCGGATGTCTTCCCGGGACACCGTTCGGCCGGCACAGTGCTTCCTGACCTGGCGTAGCCAGCCAGCCTCGGTAGCCTTCGGCTCATCGTAGAGCCGGATACAGGGGTCGGTAGCCAGGTCCGGCAGTGAAGGGTCCACCAGGTGAAGGGCGTGCAGCAGGTAGATGTCCCTGTCCAGCAGGAGCAGCGTACGCCCCGTCTCCGCCGCGATGCGATGAAAGGTCAGCAGACGCTCCACATTGCGCGGGGCGAAGTCAGCTACCACCAGGCCGCGGGCCTCGGACACTACCCGCTGCGCATTCTGGTACACCTCCTCCTCGGTAGTGCCGGCGGATTCGCCCACATTGCTTCCCTCCCCTAGCAGGACGGCGGGCCTCAGGGCAGCGGCGGCCTGCACGAACTGCCGGGTGAGATGCCCGCTCTGGCCGTGGAAGCGGAGGTCTCCAGTGTAAAGCACCCATCCCGCCGAGGTGTGTACCCCCAGGGCACATGCCCCAGGGATAGAGTGGTCTACGGGGAAGTAGGCCACAGGCCGTCCACCCACATGCTGCGCCAGCTCCAGGGGTGCGAGGTCAAACCCCCGCTTCCCCGGCGGGGTCTGCCAGAAGTCGAAGGCGGCCGGGCCAGGCAACTGCCGCGAGAGCAGCCGGTAGGGCCGCTGCTGCGCCTTGTCAGCCGTGGCCACTTTGAGGACAGGGCCATCGGCCTTCCGCGGGACGGCGTAGCAGGTCTCCTTCTCGAAATCGCTGCTCTTGCTGCTGTCCTGCATGGACTTGAGGATGAAGGCAGTGAGCGGGGAGGCGTATATGGGAATTTCAGGCCGCAGGAAGGAGATGTATCCCGCGTGGTCCATGTGGGCGTGGCTGAGGAGCACCCCGGCTACCGGCTCCACCCGGCGGAAAAAGGGGCTGTCAGAAAAGCGTGCCCAGAGGTCTTCCCCTGGCGGCTCCAGGTCCTGGCGGTAGAGGCCCTCCAGTGGTGGTAGCAGCCCCATCTCTAGAGGGTCCAGCAGCCCCATGTTAGACCTGGGGTTCAGGTACTCCTCGAAATAGACGTAGCGCTGGGCATAGGGCAGACCGAAGTCGAAGAAGAAGCGGCTATCGTCATCCTCCACCAGTACCTGATTGCCGCCAATTTGGCCGACCCCTCCGTAGACGGTGAGGGAAAGCATGGCCCTATTCTAGCACAGGGGGCCAATCACCCCAGATTCAACCGCTATCCCTGGGTTACTCTGTAATCCGTGGATTCCTAACCCACGGCTCATGGTCATCAAGTAAATAATATGCCTCATGGTGGGCGAGACCTTCACCCTCACCTCAGTCATCTCCGCTCAAGGGAGAGGAGAGGGGGGCCAATCCCTTCCCCCTCGATGGGGGAAGGCTAGAAGCTTGCCCTGAGCAAGGCGAAGGGATGAGGGTGAACC
>JACPQK010000150.1 GCA_016190535.1 Chloroflexota bacterium
CTTCTTCCTGAGCCTTCGCACCAGTTCGGTAGTGCCAGCCGAACCGGTTACTGCCATCGCTCAGCCTTACCGCTACAGCCTTCCTGCTTGGGAGGCCAGGCACCTCTGGGGCAAGTGGCTTTTTCTTCTCGGCCAGCCCTTACGTGGTGGTGCGCCCGGAGATACCGAGGCCAAGGCCCAGCTTAGAGAGTTCTTCACCATAACAGAGCAAATAGCTGCCGCTCAGGCGGAGCTAGAGAGGGCAGCCAGCTTGGACGACGGTCCCGCCCGTCAGGCGGCCTCGACGCGGCTCAAGGAACTGGGAGAGCGGCGTTCCCAGCTTCAGCCGCAGGTGGAGGCTATTCTGGAGGCGGAGATAGCCAGGGCCCTGGGCAGGGAAGGCTTGAGTTCAGGGTTGGGACCCTGGCAACTAATCTTTCCTCCGGTGGACTTCACCTTCGGCGCTACCCCCCATCTGCTGATTACCTCCCCCAGGGACCGCATCGAGCTTCGCCAGACCATTCTACTTGCCCCTGACATTACCCTGGAGCGCGTGGAGGATATTGAAGACAGGGTGGAGGCCCTGGGCATCTCTGCCATTATCGAGCGCGTCGGAGGCCTGGCCACCTATCCCAGCGTGGTCTCCGGAACTGCCCCCCTGGAGTGGACCGTGACCACGGCGATACACGAGTGGGTGCACCATTACCTCTTTTTCGATCCCCTGGGCCGCAGCTACCGCTCCAGCCCGGAGATGACCACGGTGAACGAGACCCTGGCCGATCTGGTGGCCCAGGAGCTCGCCCCCCAGGTGCTCTCTCACCTGTTCCCCGAGCTGGCCCGCCCCGACCCGCCGGTTCCGGGACCCAGCCAGCCGGCACCCCCTGCTCCGGATGCCTTCAATTTCAATCGGGAGATAAGGGTCACCCGCCTCCAGGTCGATGAGTTGCTGGCCCAGGGCCAAACTGAGGCAGCCGAGAGGTACATGGGGGAGCGTCGGGTTTTCCTCGCCCAGAACGGCTACTACATTCGGAAGCTGAACCAGGCCTACTTTGCCTGGCACGGCACCTATGCCGATTCCCCAGCCTCGGCAAGCCCGGTGGCGGACCTCCTCCGCGGGCTGAGGGCAGACAGCCCCAGTTTGGAGGCCTTTGTGCGCCTGGTGGCCAGGGTCGCCAGCTATGAGGAGTTCCTGGCCCTCTCCGCACCAGCGCCCTGAGGGCTACTCTACCTGGATCTTCTCCCGCGGTGTGGACGCTTCCGGCTCCACCGCCTCAATGGCGGCATCCAGGCACTCCCGGAGGGCCAGGAGAAACTCCCGGACGGAGGCCCTGATGTGGGCAGGGCTTTCGCCCGGCATCTGGCCCAGGGGGAGCGCCCGGAACTGGAGGGTAACGCCCTCGCCGGGGCTATAGCGAACTTGAATCACCGGTCCCTCCCTCGGCCTGGTCTCTTAGGCCGGTCTGCGGAAAACTTGATCTTGAGCTTGTCCCCCTCGAACCGTGCCTCCACCACTGGCAAGGTGGCCAGGGTGCGGGGCAAGAACAAGTGCCTGCGCTGCCGCCCCGCCTTGACCACCATCTCGCTTCCCGTACGGGAGAGGGAGACCTCCTCCCTGAGAGTGAAAGGAAGAGGAAGTTCCAGGATGAAGTAGCTGTCCTGGCGGTAGACCTCCTGGGGGCGGCCGTGGTAGTAGACCTGGGCAGGGTCGTCCTGGCCGAAGAGGTGGTTGCCCACTTCCCTTAGAGCGTCAACGCCCACCACCTCGCGGGGAAGGAGGGGCACCGGCCGGATAGGCAGGGGGGCGAAGGAGTCCTGGATCAGCTCGTAGTAGCGGGCCTGGCTCTCCATCCAGCCCTGGAAGAAGCCTTCAGACAGCTCCTGAGGGAGCACCCGGTTGCATACCACCAGGTCAGTAAAGTAACCGTGGAGGTTGAGGTAAGTAAAGGTGCGCTGGGTCTCCTTGATGACCATCTTCTCCGGGTTCACCACCAGCCTGATGGAGGACACGTGAGGGTCTTTGAGGATGACGTTCATCCGGTCCAACTGCTGGAAGAGGAACTCGATGGAGTTAAACACATCGCCGCCCGGCACCGGAACGCCCAGCAGGCGCTGGCCCAGTGGCCTGATGACACTGACCACCCGCTTCTCCACGGGGAATACCTTCTCCATGTACCAGCGGGCCATCTCAGGGAAGGAGAGCAGGCGCAGGGTCTCCCCGGTGGGGGCACAGTCCACCACCACCAGGTCGTACTCGCCACTATCGTGATAGCGGGTGATATAGAGCAGGCCAGCCATCTCGTCGGCCCCAGGGGGCACCGCCACCTCATCGGCCACCAGTTCATTCAGCCCCCGCCACTGGAGGAGGGCGGCCAGCCACTCCTGGACCGTCTTCCAGTGACGGTCCAGCTCCAGGAGCACGTCGATCTCCTGGGCCCACAGGTTAGGTGCGACAAGCTTGGGTTCCCCGCTCAGGGGGGTATCCAAGGAGTCGGCCAGGCTATGGGCGGGATCGGTGCTGAAGATTATGGTGCGGTAACCCGACTCCGCTGCCCGCAGGGCGGTGGCGGCGGCGATGCTGGTCTTGCCCACCCCGCCCTTGCCCGTATAGAGGATCACCCGCATGGCAGCCCAATTATAAACCCAGCCTTGCCCCAGGGCAACGAACTGGCAGGGGGCTGGGGTCCGTAAACCGTGGATTCTTGATAAAGAGCGAAGTAAGCGCAAATGGGGTTCGACAATCATCTCACAGGTGGTATTTGATACCCCAGGCTGAAGGAATCCACGGATTAAGGTGGGGTTGTTCACCCTGAGAGCCGGGCCTAAAATGGAGTAGGGTTGCCAGGAGGTGAGACTATGCGGTGCTACTGGGGGCCTGGTCGTTTCCACTTTGGTCTTGGCATGCGTCCCTTTGGCTTCTGGTTCGGTGGCATCCACCCCTTCCCCCGCAAGGAGGACTACCTGCGGATGCTGGAGCGCTACAAGGAGGACCTGGAGGCCGAGCTAAGGGACGTGGAGCGCGAGATAGAAGCGCTGAAGAAGGAAAAGGCGGCATAGGTCCCTGATTCCAGTAGTGCGCCTCTTCAGTTCGCAAGGCTGATGGGTACAGGGCCTCTTGTTTTCCACACGGGTTAACACGCCCCTGAAAGGCACTGTCAGTGCCCAACCTCATTTGCTGGCCTACCAGGGCTAAGGGGGCAGGCGGTGGCAAGCCAGGCAGAGCTCGTTGGTCCGTCCCTTGTGGTCAGCGGGCACCTGCGGCGCGCCCGCTCTTCCCTGGGCATGGCAGAGCAGGCAGGGCTCGCCGGTGAGGGCGGTATGGGGCACGGCGGGAGGCTGCTCACTGACCGGGATGGGTGCCAGGGTGAGCCTGTGGCAGCCAGTACATAGCTCTTCCGTTCGGCCCGCGTGGTCGGCGGGCATCCTGGGAGCACCAGCCTTGCCTTCCGCGTGGCAGAGAAGGCAGGGCTCCCCGCTGAAAGTGGGATGGGGTATGGCCGGGGGTTGGAGGCTCGCCGGTGGTGGTGAGAGGGTGAGGCCATGACAGGCGGCACACATCTCGTTAGCCCGTCCGGCGTGGTCCGCGGGCAACCTGGGGGCTCCGGCCAGGCCCTCCTCGTGGCAGAGAAGACAGGGCTCCCCGCTGAAGGTAGGATGAAGGACAGGCGGTGGTTTGCCCACCATGGTCGCTGGAGTCAGGACTAGCCCGTGGCAGGCCAGGCATACCTCGCTGGTACGGCTAGCGTGGTCCGCGGGCATCCGGGGAGCACCGGCCAGGCCTTCCTCATGGCACAGGAGACAGGGTTCTCCAGCAAAGACTGGATGGGGGACAGGCTTGGGGCCCCCGGCCACATAGGGCCTGGGTTGGGGTGTCACCTGGTGACAGTCGAGGCACAGCCTGTTGGTCATATCGGCGTGGTCAGGGGGAACTCTGGGGGTGCCCCCTACCCCTGTAGCGTGGCAGCCCAGACAATCGGGGAACTCCTTGACGCTGTGGGGCACGAAGCTCACAGCGGGGGCAACGGGAACCGGGCCGATGATTGCCTGGGCAGCGCCAGGGGGCAGGTCATAGTGGCACAGGGTGCAGTTGGCCCTAATCTCCCTGGCCTCACCGTTGGGCGTCGTAGCAACAAGCCTGCCGTGACAACGGAAGCAGCCGGTATGGGTGGCGTTATCAATGTGGGTCTCCCAGGTCACCTGCATCTGGGGGAAAATGGCCAGCCTGGCTAGGCCCTTCAGGGCCTCGATGGCTTGTTGTATCTCCCTCGTTTTCTGCCCATAGAGCTCTGGGTAGGAGCGCCGGTAGAACTCGTCTAGCGCCTCCGCCTGGCGGAAGGCCTGCTCCAGCGTCTTGTCGGGCTGCAATACCTCCAGTCCTTTCTTCTTTATAAAGGGCAAAGCGGGGTCCAGGTCCCCCCGGCTCAGGGCATTGTCTAGAAGGGAGTCCGGGGAGCGGAAGACATGGGTTGCCCGATTGTGGCAATCGATACAGTCGAAGAAACGCCCCTCCCTCTGGATACGCTGAGGGGTTACTTCCGCCGGGCGTTCTAAATTCACATATTCGGTTACCCGACCGTCTGGGGTCTCCACCCGAACCCAGGCAATCTGCTGGCGGGCTTCGTCCAGGGGAAGGTAGGTGATCCTGGCGGCTATGTGCCAGTGCACTCCGGCGGCCGCTTGTCCGCTACCCATCCGGAAGACCAGCAGCCTGGCTTCCCGGGTGTTGCTTTCCTCGGAGGCGAAGTGGTCGAAAAGGCGCAGGCGGTCCTGGGCGAGCTTCTGGGGCCAGTGGCAGCGCTGGCAAGTCTCGCGGGCAGGGCGCAGGTCATGGACTGGGCTGGTGATGGGCCGCGGGTAGCGCCCGGTGATGGTGCGGAGGATAAGGGGGATGCCCGTGACCTTGGAGCGCACCAGGTAGTTGGTGCCAGAGCCCACATGGCATTCCACGCAGGGCACGCGGGCATGGGGTGAAGCCTGATAGGCGGTGTACTCCGGCTCCATCACCTGGTGGCAGAGGGCGCCGCAGAAGGCCGGGCTATCGGTGAACTCCAGCAGCTCCAGGCCGCCCAGGGTAAGCAGGAAGACCTCCAGGACGCCGGCAATGAGAAAGAAGCCCAGGAGCCAGCGAGTGCGGGAGCGCCCCAGGTCAATGAGGAGGCGTCTTCTAGCCACGGCGGATACTTTCGCTACGAATGACCAGGAAGAAGACCCCGATGCCGGCAACAGCCAGTAGAGGTATCAAGGAGAAGACAAAGACACCAAACAAAGGGTTCCTCTCCGGCAGGTCGGAGAGGAAGGAGAAGGCGACCAGGGATGCCGTGGCCAGCACCAGGGCTGTGGCCACCCAGGCTAGAGGTTCAACCAGTACATACCGCATATCACCTCCCCCAGGTCCCCCCGCCGATGAGTCTGAGGCCGTTCTCCCTATTCGAGAACGCCGCTATTCAGAAGCTCTACGAACTCCTCGTCTCCCATCCCCAGGAGCTCCCGGCAGACCAGCTCGGTATGCTGCCCCAAGAGCGGTCCGGGCCGGCTCAAAGCGCCAGGGGTAAGGGAAAGCCGGAAGGGGAAACCATCGTAGCAGTGGGTGCCGATCTCGGGGTGCTCCAGCCTCCAGAAGTGGTGCCTGTGCTGGAGCTGGGGGTCCTCATGGAGGTCGCGGGTATCCTCTACCATACCGGCGGGCACACCGGCAGCCTGTAGCCCTTTCATGGCCTGCTCTGCGGTGTGCCCCCTGGTCCATTCCGAGATGAATCGGTCTAGCTCGGTGGCATGCCGGCGTCGGCCCAGGAAGGTAGCGAAACGGGGGCCCACCGCCCAGGAGGGAGTGCCCAGGGCATGAAGGAGGCCCTGCCATTCCTGGTCGCTACGTACCGAGAGCGCCAGCCAGCGGTCATCTCCCCGACAGGGATAGGCACCATGGGGACAGGCGTAGGGAGAGGCATTCCCCAGACGCTGGACCTCCCGACCATTCTCCATGAAGTCCAGGAGGAGAGGAGCAATGAAATGGAGGGAGGCCTCTATCTGGGAGAGGTCGATATACTGGCCCCGGCCCGTGCGCCGCCGGTAGTCCAGGGCGGACAGGATGGCGGAGGCTGCCAGGCGGGGACATATGGTATCCAGGTAGGCCCCGTAGGGGCCCACGGGTGGGCCGTCCGGCCAGCCGGTGATGTGGCTGAAGCCGGCCAGAGCGACCATCTGGGCACCAAAGCCGGGGTGCCGGGAGTCTGGCCCCGTAGCCCCCTGCTGGGAGGTACTGAAATAGATGATGTTGGGGTTCAATTGGCGTACAGCCTGGTAGTGCAGGCCCCACCTCTCCACTGTCCCCGGTGTGAAGCTCTCGGTCAGGATATCAGCCCAGGCTGCCATCCTGTGGGCCAGAGCCGGCCCCTGGGGGTGGTTCAAATTGAGGGTAACGCTGCACTTGTTCCGGTTGAAGTTGGCGAAGTAGGCGCTACGGTCGGGGCCTGGGATACCCCGGGCGTAGGGGGGTGCCGTGCGCAGCAGGTCCAGATGATGGATGGTCTCTACCCTTACCACCGTGGCCCCGTGGTCCGCCAGGTATTTGGTGGTCATGGGTCCCACACCTACCCAGGTGAAGTCCAGCACCTTGATGCCCGCCAGGATGGGCTGCTCCACGTCAGATTACCCCCGCATACTTCAGGGCAGCCAGGTCCCTGAGGCTTAAGCCCAGCTCGCCACAGTAGACCTCCTGATTGTGCTCCCCGATGAGGGGCGCTCGCCGCCGCGGGGTCAGGGGGGTCTCCGTGAGACGGGCAAAGGGACCCGGGTACCGGACGGCCGTCCCCAGCTCGGGGTGCTCCACAGGAACGAAGAACCCGCGCGCAGCGAGCTGGGGGCTGGCCGCCAGCTCGGCGATGCTCAGCACAGGGTAGAGAAGGATGCCCCGGCGCTTGGCCCCGGCATAGAGAGCGTCCTTGGTGTGGGCCATGAAGAAGTGGGAGATGGGAGCATAGAGCCGGTCCGCCTCCTCCTGGGTGACGGTGGCCCAATCGAAGCCCTTCCAGTCGTAAGCGATGAGGAACTGGGGGGCTGCACCCTCCTCCCCCATCCAGGTCGCCAGCCTCTGATTAGAGCGTTCGCCCATGACCCCCCCATGCAGGGCATAGCTTATCCAGCCGTCCTGGCATTGCCACAGGGTGCGGAGGCGCACGCCCGTGCTGCCCCTCACCCGGTACGCCCCAGTGCGCTTGGGAATCACCCGGTTTATGTCCCAGGTCTGCTGGGCATCCATCAGGGTCCACACCATCGCCTGCTGGGCGGATACGTCTACGCGCTGGCCCCGGCCTGTCAACCCCCGGTAGTGGTGGGCCAGCAGGCTGCCCACCGCCGCCTCCCCGGCAGCATTGTCATAGGCCTGGGGAAAAGATACGCGCAACGGGGGACGCTCCTGCTCGCCGGTGACGTACATCAGTCCGCCCATGGCCTGGAGCACAATGTCGTCGGCCTGGAAATCTTGATAGGGCCCCCCCTCGCCAAAGGCCGATATGGAGGCCATGATAAGGCCGGGGTTGGCCTGGCTCAAGCTGGAGTAGCCCAGGCCCAGGGAATCCATGTAGCCTGGCCCGAAGGACTCGATAAGGAAGTGGGCGGTGGGTATAAGCCTTAACAGCAGGTTCTGCCCCTCCGGCCTGGTTAGGTCCAGGGTGACGGAGCGCTTGTTGCCGGCGTAGGCAAACCAGAAAAGGCTCTTCTCCGGCGAGGGGTCATCGTGATAGAACGGCCCCATGAGACGGGCCGGGCTACCCTGGGGAGGCTCTACCTGTAGCACGTCGGCCCCCAGGTCAGCGAGGATACGCCCACAGAACAGCCCCCGCTCGTCGCAGAGGTCGAGGACCCGGTATCCCGAGAGAGCCCCTACATTTTGGCCGTTCATACGCCTTGGAATCGATGTCGCCTGCTGGCGGCCTTGGTGTCTGCCATTTTAGCAAGTATTCGGTCTCCAAGGTAGAGCGAAATTAGGGAGGTACCCTGGGCTTAGCCCGGTATGAAGCCCCCGGCTTATGGTATCAACAAAACACACCGCCTTTACGCAGGCTGGGGGGTATGTCCAGCCACTGGACTTTGAAGACTTTCTTCTGGGAGGGGACACTAAGGCATTGGACACCGCTTGCCAGGGGCCTTGACAGCGTGCGGGCGCAGTTATAGCA
>JACPQK010000145.1 GCA_016190535.1 Chloroflexota bacterium
GAAGGCCAGCAGAGGCGCCAGGCTCCGGCCGGTGTCGTTCTGCCCCACGAGGAGGATGCTGGGCTGAAGCTGGCGGCACACCTGCTCCATGGCGGCCACCAAAGGCTCGAGCTGAGAGTTTTCCAGCGCAGCATGCTCCACCCCGTGGACTTTGTCTGCGCCCCAGGCCAAGGCCTGCCCCAATATACCGGGGACCAGGGAATGGCCCAGGAATACCGCCGCCAACTCCTCTCCCAGGTCATCGGCCAGGGAGCGCCCAGCGCCCAGGAGCTCGGTAGTGAGCGGGGACACCTGCCCCCCCACCAGTTCACCGAAGACTAGGACCCCTTTTTCTTGAGACATCTATCTGACCTCCCGATGGGCTAATGCAGTAACAAGTTAGAGGAGCTTCGCCTCCCGGAGACGCAAGGCGAGCTTGGCGCCGGCCTCCTGGGGCGAATCGGCGGAGATGACCTCGCACTTGGCCTCTTTTTTGGGTATGAACAGGTCAAGCACCTCGGTGCGGGCAATGGCTGCCCCCGCCTGCGAAGAGTCAAGGCCTATATCCTGGGCCTTCCACACCTGGGCCTGCTTCCTAGCGGCTGCCATGATGCCGCGCAGAGTGGGATAGCGTGGCTCCCCCAGCTCATTGCTTACCGTAACTACAACGGGCAGGGGTGCCTCTACCACCTCGTAGCCATCCTCGGTTACCCGCTCCACCAGGACCTTGCCATCGCTGGCCTCCACCTTGCGGGCCAGGGTGATACAGGGCAACCCCAGCAGCTCGGCCAGCCCACAGCCCACCTGCCCCGCATCCCAGTCAGCGGCCTGCCGGCCGCAGAGGACAAGGTCGTACTGGCCGACTTTGCGGATAGCAGCGGCCAGGGCCACGGCGGTAGAGTAGGAGTCTCCGCCTTCCAGGGATGGGTCCTGAAGCAGTACCAGCTCGTCGGCGCCCATGGCCAGGGGCTTCTTGACCACATCGGCCACCAGGTCGGTGCCCTTGCAGAGCACGGTGACCTTGCTGCCCCCCTTGTCCTTGATGCGCAGGGCGGCCTCCACCGCCTGCTCATCGAAGGGGCTGATGACCGGGGCAACCCCCTGGGGCAGGAGTGCTCTCTTGGTCGCGGGGTCAATGCGGAAGCTTCCGGGTGGTGCTTCTGGGTCAGGCACCTGCTTAACGCACACAATAATATTCATCGCTTCCCCCTACAAATGGAGACACTAATAGCCGCAACCATTCTATTTAGCTTGGGCTCCCCCTGTCAAGTTTGTGTACCTGTTATCTCAGCCATTTGACCTCCACACCCCTTCGGGCTAGAATTGATTATGTTAGTTTCTATGGCCAAAGCTAGCGCTCTGGACTTCCTAGTCCTGGTGCTGAACCAGGACTATGAGCCGCTGCACGTATGCCCGGGGCGGCGGGCCGTGGTCCTGCTACAAAGAGGCAAGGCCGAGATACTGGAAGACGGGCGGGGAGTGATACACACCGCCCGTCTCTCTTTTCTGTTGCCTTCGGTCATCCGCATGGCCTATCACATTCGCCGGCCTACACCCGCACCCCGGTTTTCCCGAAGGAGCCTATTCTTGCGGGACAGTCATACTTGTCAGTACTGCGGGCGGTTGTCCAGGGATCTCACCGTAGACCATGTAATCCCCCGGCATCGGGGTGGGCAGCACACCTGGGACAACGTGGTCGCCGCCTGTATCCCCTGCAACCGGCGGAAGGCTGGCCGGACCCCGGCCGAAGCCAGGATGCAGCTACTGAGGGAGCCCCGTCCCGCCGAGCCGGCCCGGCTGCCCTTCGTCCCTCTTCCCCCCTGGCCCACCCCCTGGGACAAGTTCATTGTCCCCTGGCAGAGGCGCCACTTCAGCTAGTGGAACTGCCTGCTCCAACTGGGCCAGAGGGAACTCCACCTCAGCTTCGCTCTGAAGCCGGACCACCGCTGTCCGCTTGAGGGCATTGCCCCCCACCACCAGGCCCGGTCCCATCGGTGTGCCCACCCGCTGACCCGGCCGGGGCAGGTCCCTCTTCAGGCCCGCATAGAGAGCGTGCTCATAGGTGAGGCAACACATGAGGCGACCGCAGAGCCCGGATATCTTGGCCGGGTTGAGGGGCAGGTCCTGGTCCTTGGCCATGCGTATGGATACGGGACAGAACTCGTTGAGGAAGGAGCTACAGCATAAAGGGCGACCACAGGGCCCCAGGCCTCCCAGCAGTTTACTCTCATCCCGAGCGCCTAGCTGTCTAAGCTCGACGCGAGTATGGAAAGTGGCCCCCAACTGACGCAGCAGCTCCCGGAAGTCCACCCGCCCCTCGGAGGAAAATTGGAAGATGAGCCGGCTGCCATCCAGGTTGTACTGGGCATCCAGGATCTTCATCGGCAGCCCTAGCTGGGCTGCCAGTTCCCGGCAGCGGCTGCGGGCCTCTACCTCCCGGACCTGGATCTCGGCCTGGTTTCCCAGGTCCTCCTCTGTAGCCTGCCGGAGCACCGGCTTCAGAGGCTCCTTAAGGTCGCTTTCCACCACCTGCCGGGGGGCAATAACCACCTGGCCGATCTCCAGCCCCCGCGCTGTCTCCACCACGACCTGCTCCTGGACGCCCAGGGGGAGCCCCGCCGGATCAAAGTAATATATGCGGCCCGCCCTGCGAAAGCGGACTCCTACAATCTCTGGCATTTCCTAACCTAACCTCTCTGGACAAGGCAGGTGAAGCATAAGGGCCTCTAGGGCCAGCCGGGGGCTAGCGTTGGCCTCCAGGGCACGCCGGGTCCGGCGCAACTCCTGGAGGAAAGCCACCACATCCCCCAGGGCAAGACCCTGGGCCTGCTGCCTCAACTGCTCCTCATAGTCCCGATTGACGATGTGGGCAGAACAATCACCTCTGACCAGGAACAGGTCCCGCCACCAGTCCTCCCAGAGGTCCATCTCTTCCTGGACCCGCTCCCGGCGGTGAGGGGAGGTTCCCGCCCACCCGGATGCATAGCTAAAGCGCTCACCGGTGGAGGCCCCGGCCAGACTGCTCACCCGCCCTAGAGCCTCGGCCCTGCGCTGCCACACCTGTGGCTCCTCAGCGGCAAGGAGCGCCCACCCCAGTCGCCCCCGTGCCAGGCGAGCGATAAGGGCTGCCCGCTCCGGGTCCAGCCCTCGGCACTGGAGCTCCCCCACCACCAGCTCCAAGGGTAGGGGCCTGATAGCCAGGCGCTGGCAGCGGGAGCGGACGGTGGGAAGAAGCCGGTCCTCGTAGCATGTGAGTAACAGGAAGAGGACCTGGGGCGCTGGCTCTTCCAAGGTCTTGAGCAGGCAGTTGGCCGCCTCCACCGAAAGGTCCTCCGCCCCATCTACGATGAATACCCGGCACCGGCCTTCCACGGGCTTGAGGCTGGCCCGGTGCTGTACCTCCCGGACCTGGTCTATGCCGATCTCGGTCTTCCCCTCCCCCCAGTGCAGCACTACGACGTCCGCGTGCTTTCCCGCCGCGATGCGCTGACAGGAGCGGCACCGGCCACAGGGGTCCGGACTGCCGCCCTCACAGTTTACTGCCCGGGCCAGATCCAGTGCCAGCATCCCTTTCCCCACCTGGGGAGGGCCCACCAGCAGATAGGCGTGGGCCAGCCGCCCGCTGGACAGACTATGACGGAGCCCTCGGACAACTTGTTCATGCCCCTTTGTCTGCCACACGGTCAGTCCAGGTCGCACCGCATCAGGTCTTCGAAGGTCTCCCGCCGTCGGACCAGCCGGGCCTGTCCCCCCTGAACCATGACAATGGCGGGGCGAAGGCTGGCGTTATAGTTGCTGGCCATAGCAAGCTGGTAGGCCCCCGCCGCGGGCATAGCCACCAGGTCGCCGGACTCCGTGGGGGGGAGCGAGATATCCCGGATAAGCACATCCCCAGACTCGCAGTAGCGGCCACACAGGGTTACCACCTCAGCCCCCCCCGAGGCCCGGCGGTTGGCTATTACCGCCCGGTACCGCGAGCCGTAGAGGGCAGGGCGGATGTTGTCCCCCATCCCTCCATCCAGGGCAATGTACTTGCGAATGCCGGGGATGTCCTTTATGGCCCCCACCCGGTAGAGGGCCACCCCCGCCCGCCCTACCAGTGCCCGGCCGGGCTCCACCACCAGCCGGGGCAGGTCCAGGCCCAGCCGGGAGCAGGCCTCCTTGAGGGTGGAGGAGATACCCTCCGCGTACTGGGCCAAGGACGGCAAGGCGGCCTCCTCCGTATAGGCCACCGGGAAACCACCCCCGGGGCTGAGCTCCCGCAGGGAGAAGCGGTGCTTGCGCCGCATCTCGGCAGCGAAGGGCAACACCCTCTCCAGGGCCTCGATATAGGGAGCCACTTCTGCAATGGGCGAGCCGAGATGGAAGTGCAGGCCCACCACCTCCAGGGTGGGACTGGCCAGAGCCCGCACCAGGGCAGCCTCCGCCTGGCCCGTTACCAGAGGGAGGCCGAACTTGCTGTCCACCAGGCCGGTGGTGGTGTACTGGTGGGTGTGTGGGTCCACCCCGGGGGAGACCCTCAGCAGGACGCGGGCACGGCGGCCCTGTCTCTGGGCTACTGCCTTCAGCAAGGCAAGCTCATGCTCGTTGTCCAGCACGATGCGGCCCACCCCCCACTCCAGGGCCATCTCCAGCTCCTCCGGGGCCTTGTTATTGCCGTGGAAGTAGACCCGCTCCAGGGGGAAGCCAGCCGCCCGGGCAATGGCAGCCTCCCCGGCGGAGACCACATCAAGGCCCTGGCCCTCCTCGGCCAGGAGGCGGGCCAGGGCCTTGCAGATGAAGGCCTTACAGGCATAGAGCACCTGAGAATCAGGGTAGTAGCTGTGAAAGACGACGTTGAAGCTGCGGCACTGCTCCCGGAGGGTAGCCTCATCGAATATATAGAGGGGGGTGCCGTAAGTCTGAGCTAGCTCTACCGTATCGCAGCCACCGATAACCAGGTGGCCCTGCAGGTCTACAGTGGTACCCACGGGGAAGAGGGATAGAGTATCTGCCATGGCGTCCTTTGCTAGGCCAGGGAATAGCAGCCCTCCCGGGCTACTATCCTGCCTTCCCGCTCCAGCTTGATGAGATGGGACTTGGTCTGGCCCCGGGCCATGTCCAGGAGCCGCGGCTCCAGCTCCGGATAAACCGCCCTCACCAGGTCCTCCACACTATCCACTCCCCGCTCCAGCAAGGCGAGCACTTGCTCCTCCCGGGCCTTGCGATGTTCAATAAGCTCTATGAGCTTGCGCCTGGGCTGCCGGACGGGTGGGCCATGTCCCGGCAAGATAACGCTGAGCTCCAACCCTTGCAGCCGCTCCAGGGAGGAGATGTACTGGGCCATATCGCCGTGGCCAGGCATGATGACGGTAGTGCCCAACCCCAGCACGTGATCTCCGGAGAAGAGCACGCCCCGCTCTTGGAGGAGGATGCTGAGATGGCCCGGGCTGTGGCCCGGGGTATGGACCACTGTCAAAGACAAGCCACCCGTGTCGAGCTCCGTCTCCCCCTCCAGCCAGCGGTCGGCGGGGATAGGGCTGGAGCCTTCCAGGGC
>JACPQK010000157.1 GCA_016190535.1 Chloroflexota bacterium
CCGGGGAGTGGCACATCCGGTTCATCGAGCTTATGCCCTTCAGCTTGTCGGAGGCAGCCTCTTGCGGAGAGCCCAGGACAGCATTACAATTCGTGCCAGTGTCCGAAATAAGGCAAAAATTGGAGCTCCTAGCTCCCCTGGAGCCGGTGGCCAACCACAAAGGGGCTGGCCCCGCCAGGTACTATCGATGGCCGGGGGCTGTGGGTACCGTGGGCTTTATCAGCCCGGTGAGCGAGTGCTTCTGCTCCGAGTGTAACCGGCTGCGCCTCACCGCCGATGGCAAGCTCCGGCCCTGCCTCCTGCACGATACCGAGGTGGATCTGCGCCATCATCTGAGGCAGGGAGCTTCCGTACCCCAGCTCCAGGAGGTCATCCGCCAGGGGGTAAACCTCAAGCCAGAGAACCACCTCCTGCACCGGGGCCTCTTTCCGGCGGCCCGCCTCATGTCCCAGATTGGGGGCTAGTTACTCTCAGCGCAGTGGAATACCGTATATATACCGATGGCGCTTATAACCCCGCCCTGGAGAAGGGGGCATGGGTAGCTATAGTGGTTTCCAATGGCGAAAAGGAGACCTTCTCCGGCCAAGAGCCCAAGACCACCAGCAACCGTATGGAGATTATGGCTGCTATCCAGGGGCTGGAACGTGTTCCTGAGGGTGCCCAGGTGACCCTCTTCAGCGATAGCCAGTACCTGGTGAACACCATGTCCAAGGGGTGGAAAAGGCAGGCCAACCAGGACCTGTGGGGCCTGCTGGACACGGTGGCCGCCAAGCGCCGGGTACGGTGGGAGTGGGTGCGGGGCCACGCGGGCCTGGAAGGTAACGAGGAGGCCAACCGCCTGGCCAATGGACTGGCGGGCATCAGGGATGGTACGCCCCCGACCTTTCCGGCCGAAAGGGCCAAGGCTGCCGCATCGGCCCGCATGGTGGACGTGGGGGCGAAGCCTGAGACCGTCCGCGAGTCCGTGGCCCGGGGGCGGGTGCTCCTCTCCCCTGCCACCGTAGAGGCCATTCAGAAGGGCGAGGTCCCCAAGGGGGACGTGCTGGCCGTAGGCCAGGTGGCGGGTATCATGGCCGCCAAGCAGGTCCCCCAGCTTTTGCCCCTCTGTCATCCCATACCTCTGACGGAAGTCCAAGTAAAGCTATCCGTGGATGAGAAAGCTAGCGCCATAGAGATCGAGGCCCTGGCCCGCACCACGGCCCGCACGGGCGTGGAGATGGAGGCGCTCACCGCCGTGGCCGTGGCGGGCCTCACCGTTTATGACATGTGCAAGGGCATCGACCCCGCCATACGCCTGGAAGCCATCCGGCTGGTGAGCAAGAGCGGGGGTAAGAGCGGCCCGGTAGTGCTGGAGCAATAAAGTACCATGGAAATCCTGCCCCAAGTCCACTGGATCAAGAACATGCGGGGGGCCAACGTCTATCTGCTGGAGGACGAGACGCTGGTCCTCATCGACACGGGATGGCCGGGCAATACCCCCCGCCTCCTCAGTTACCTCAAGCAGATCCGGCGGAGCCCCGAGGAGCTGGGTTACATTATCCTTACCCACAACCATCTGGACCACGCGGGAAGTGCGGCAGAGATCAAAGAGGCTACCGGTGCCCGTGTGCTGGCCCACCCCGATGATTGCGATATCCTGAACGATGAGCCTTTCCTGGTGCCCAAGACCAAGGCAAAGGACCACCCTCCCCGCCGTTCCCGCATCCTGCCCGTGAAGGTAGACCAGTGGGTCATTGACGGGGAACAGCTTCCTATGCTGGAGGGGCTCCGGGTGGTGCATACCGCAGGCCATACCCAGGGCAGCATCTGCCTCTATTTGCAGAAGCGGGAAGCGCTGTTTACGGGAGACGTGCTGCTGAACGAGGAGGGCCAGCTCCGCCGTGCCCTGCATCCGGACGGACGGGTCGACCAGTTCGAGGCATCCCTGGACAAGATCCTCCGTCTTTACCCGGAGTCCTGCCTTTTCTCCCATGGCCAGCCCCTCCTGCACGGGGCCTGGCGTCACCTGCGGGATATGGCCGTCCTCTATCCGCCAGCCCCGGGCTGGCGCCGCACCATGCGGAACTTCCCCCGCCTCCTCTACTTCGTGCTACGTACCCTGCGTCAGGGCAGCTAGCCTCAGCGGGCCCGCCCGCACCCACGATGGCTTTCTGGTTTGGAGGGCAGACTGGTTGCCGCATATCCCTTCGTGGGTCTGGGCTACGCCCAGCCCCCTTCCAGGAAAGAGCTTGCCCTGAACACAGTGAAGGGAAGGGGGACAGGGGGATGGCTCGGTGGATTGAGAACGGGGCTGCCTGTGTCCATGATAACGTTGTTTTCGAGAAGCCAGTACTTAGTAACACTTGTATTTGAGGGTAAAGCCGGTCATTGCGAGCGAAGCTTATCATGGCCCCTTGGGCCACCACCGCGAACCAAAACCGTGGGGAGAAGGCGTATGCGGGACCCTGGCAGGTCGAAGTCCCGCCCTGAAGGGCGGGGCTACGTTGCACGACAGGAATACTATATGGCGGCCCCTGAAGGTACTAGCCCTGGCCTTCAGGCCAGGGTTACGGGCCTATGTCA
>JACPQK010000153.1 GCA_016190535.1 Chloroflexota bacterium
ACGTAGACCCTGAGCTGCGCAACCGCATAAAGGCGGAGGCTGCCCTGGAGGGGAAGACGCTCCGCGATTGGGCTACGGAAGCCCTGATAGAGAAGTTGGAGGACGCGGTGGATGCCCGCGAGGGCCTGGCCGCCCTGAACGAGCCTGGGGAGAGCATCCCCTGGGAGCAGGTCAAGGCCGAGTGGGAAGCGTTGCATAAGGACAGTGGCGTACCGGCTCATGTTCCGTCCTCGGGCACAGCGGCAGCTTCATAGGCTGCAATCGAGCGTGGTGCTTGGCCTGGCCCGGGCCATTGATGCTTTGGCCGAGAACCCCAGACCGCAAGGCGTGGATAAGCTCGAGGGCGTCCAGTTTTGGCGCATTCGCGTCGGAGATTACCGAGTGGTTTACGGCATTGATGACAACGCTAGAATTGTCACCGTTGTGCGAGTGGCACACCGGCGCGAAGCGTACCGCGGTCTCTAGATAGCGTTCGCCATGACAACAATAGTCATCAAGATCGGCGGCTCCACCCTGGGGGCGGAGGACACCACCCTCCAGGACGTGGTGGCCCTCCAAGGTCAGGGGTGGCAGCCTGTTGTGGTCCACGGCGGTGGCCCCATGATCTCCGAGTGGTCCCAGCGCCTGGGCATCACCCCCCGCTTCGAAAAGGGCCTGCGGGTCACCGATGAACAGACCCTGCAAGTGGTGGTAGCCCTGCTGGCCGGGTGGATAAACAAGGAGCTGGTAGCCCGCCTGACGGCCCTTGGGGGCAAGGCTCTGGGCCTGAGCGGGATCGATGGCGGCCTGCTGGTGGCCCGGGTCAAGGACCCCGTCCTGGGCTATGTAGGGGAGGTGGTCCAGGTCAAACCCCAGCCGGTCCTCCTGGCGCTGGAGGCGGGCTATGTTCCAGTGGTGGCCCCCATGGCCCTATCCCAGGGCGACACTGCCATACTCAACGTCAATGGGGATACCGCCGCCGGGGAGCTGGCCATTGCTCTCAAGGCGCAGCAGCTTATCTTTCTCACCGATGTCGACTGGGTGCGGGATGGCTCCGGCACAGTGATGCCCAGATTGTCCGCCAGCAAAGCGCGGCGTCTGTTGGCCCAAGGTGTTATCGTTGGCGGGATGATCCCCAAAGTGGAGGCAGCCCTTCGGGCGGCATCAAACGGTGTCTCCTGCTGGGTTGTCGACGGCAGGCGACCCCACGCCCTGGCCCAGGCGGCGAGCGGTCGGCCACGAACAGAAGAATATGACCTGCTACCTGAACATGCGCTATATCGTGACGAAGGATGCGACCTATTCCCGTCGTGTCTACGCTGCCCCCTGCCCGCGTGCCGGTGGGACATGCCATTCTCCGCTAGGCCAAAGGCGCGTGAGGGCCGTAGTCTGGAAGCCCACGACCCGGCCCGCGCTGTGGAGATCAGCCCGGAAGACGCTGTGGCCTGGAGGGATCGTGGCCTCGCCTTGATGGATCTGGGGAGGTACGTTGAAGCCGCGCAGGCGCTGGCCCGGGCCGTAGAATCGCGTTCCAACGATGCTGTGGCGTGGCGGGATCTTGGCTTAGCGTGGCTACACCTCGGGAAATATGCGGAGGCCGAACGGGTCCTGGCCCGCGCGGTAGAGCTGGATGCGGAGGACGCTGTGGCCTGGCGAGCCATGGGATTGGCGCAGCTGGATCAGGCTCGGTACGTAGAGGCCGAGCAAGCCCTGTCCCGCGCGGTAGCGTTGCAGCCAAGGGACGCCCCGAGCTGGTATGGCCTTGGCCTCGTTTGGAGGCATCTTGGCAAGCTATCAGAGGCTGAGGCTGCCCTAGCGCGAGTGGTCGGTGTCCCATCCGGTACCGTGATCGAAGGAGACTAGTATGTCTGCGTGGCACGAGTTGGGCAGCCGCTATCTGATGAACACTATCAAGCGTTTCCCCGCCACTATGGTCCGGGGACAGGGTGTGCGCCTCTGGGACGACCAGGGCCGTGAATACCTGGACTTCGTGAGCGGCTGGGCGGTGACCTCGTTAGGCCATGCCCACCCGGCCATGGTAGAAGCCATCACCCGGCAGGCCCAGCTACTGACCCAGAGCTCCCTCTACCACTACACCGTGCCCCAGGTCCAGCTTGCTGAGCTACTGGTGAAGCGTAGCGGCCTGGACCGGGCGTTCTTCTGCAACAGCGGTGCTGAGGCGGTGGAAGGGGCGATGAAGCTGGCCCGGAAGTATGCGAAGACACATCGAAATGGTGCCTATGAGGTCATCTCCGCCCTCAACTCCTTCCACGGCCGCACCCTGGCCATGACGGCGGCCACCGGCCAGGCTCGCTACCAGGAGCCGTATACTCCTATGCCCGCAGGCTTCATAAACGTCCTCTATAACAGCATCGAGGCCATAAAAGCGGCCACCACAGAAAAGACCTGTGCCGTGCTGCTGGAGCCCATCCAGGGGGAGGGTGGCGTCAACGTGCCCGACGAGGACTACCTCCAGCAGGTGAGGGCCTGGTGCGACGAACGGGGGCTGCTGCTCATCCTGGACGAGGTCCAGACAGGCATCGGGCGCACAGGCACTCTCTTCGCCTGCGAGCAGTTCGGGGTATTGCCCGACATCATGACCCTGGCCAAGGGGCTGGGTGGGGGGTTCCCCATCGGCGCCTTCCTGGCCAGGGAACACTGCTCGGTGTTTGTGCCTGGAGACCACGGCTCCACCTATGGGGGCAACCCCCTGGCCTGTGCCGTGGCCTATGCCGTTGTCAGTTATGTCCTGGAACACGACCTGCCCGGCCACGTGAGGCAGTTGGGCAGCCACTTCATGTCCCGGCTGCTGGAGCTCCAGGAGCGCTTCCCCATGGTAAGCGATGTGCGGGGGAGGGGGCTCTTGCTGGCCATGGAGTTCCGGCGGGACATTGCCGATGAGCTACAACTGGCCTGCCTAGAGCGAGGCCTCATCGTCAACCGGCTCAAGCCCAACGCCATCCGCTTTATGCCCGCCCTCATCATTACCGGGGCCGAGGTGGACGAGGGCGTGGATATTGTGCGCAGTGCCCTGGAGATGGTGCTGGCAAAAGAGGGGAAATAGAGATGTCGAAGGTGGTTCTGGCCTATACCTTGGCTCAACGACCACGGCCACGGCACGGAGCATGCCAGAAGCGGTGCTCTCAACTCCCCGGAGCACTGTGTTGTGAATGCGTAATGAATATGTTATGATTCCCTTGATATTTCAAGGGGGTAAGTTGCATGCTCGATCTATTGAAAAACCCATTCGTGGGTGTCCATGAGCTGCGTAGGAGCCTGACGGAGCTCCTTGCCTCCATCAAAGAGCAGGGCCAGGACCTAGTCGTCACCCAGAACGGGAAACCCGTGGCTGTGCTCATAGATGTGGAGCGTTACCTGGAAATGCAGGAGGCAATACGAGAGTTCTCGGACCCCGAGTACCTGGCTTCCCTACTTGGGGCCAGGGCCGAGATTGAGGCGGGCAAGGGCGTTCCGCTGGAAGAGGTGTACCACAGGACGGTGGCCTGATTGTACAAGGTTGTCCTGTCTCGCCGAGCACAAAAGGCAATTGAAGCACTCCCGGCGCACCATTCGCAGCGGATCAGAGGGGCCCTCGAGAGCCTTCGTGACGACCCCCGGAGCCGGGGGACAGTGAAGCTAGAGAACGCGCCGGTCGCCCAATACCGGCATCGAGTCGGGGATTATCGTATCCTCTTTGATTTTGACGAGGCCACTGGAACTGTCATGATATTGGACATAAGGCGGCGGAGCAAGGTAACGTACAGGTAGCTGGCAAGGGCCAATACTGGAAAGGGGCGGTCACACCAATGTCGGATAAGGTGGTTCTGGCCTATAGCGGCGGACTGGATACCTCCGTAGCCATCCCCTGGCTTAAGGAGCACTATGGCCTGGAGGTGATCACCCTGACCATGGAGCTGGGTAACCAGGCCGACCTGGAGACGGTGAAGGAGCGTGCCCTCAACTCCGGGGCCATCAAGGCCCTGGTGCTGGATGCCCGCCAGGAGTTCCTCAAGGAATACGTGCTGCCCGCCCTCCGGGCCAACGCCGTCTACCAGGGGCAGTACCCCCTGGCCACCGCCCTCTCCCGGCCCCTCATCGCCTGGCACCTGGCAAAGGTGGCGCTCCAGGAGGGGGCCGAGGCCATCGCCCACGGCTGCACCGGCAAGGGCAACGACCAGGTGCGCCTCGACGTGGGGGTGGGAGCACTGGCCCCCCAGCTCAAGGTCATCGCCCCCGCCCGCGAGTGGGGCATGACCCGGGAGGAGGAGGTGGCCTACGCCCAGCGCAAAGGTATCCCCCTCCCCGGCTTGAAGAAGAGCCTGTACTCCGTGGACGAGAACCTGTGGGGCCGCTCCATCGAGTCCGGCCCCCTGGAGGACCCCTGGACCGAGCCTCCCGAGGAGGTCTATGCCTGGACCCGCTCCGTGGCCGATGCGCCCCAGGCCCCGGCCTATGTGGAGATCGAGTTCGAACAGGGCCTCCCCCTCGCCCTGAACGGGGAGAGGCTGGAGCCGGTCAGCCTGGTGGCCGAGCTCAACCGCCGGGCTGGGGAGCACGGCGTGGGCCGCATCGACCACCTGGAGGACCGGCTGGTGGGCATCAAGTCCCGGGAGATCTACGAGGCCCCGGCGGCCACCGTCCTTATCGCTGCCCACCGCGCCCTGGAGGGCATGGCCCTGAGCAAAGACCAGCTCCGCTTCAAGGAGCGGGTATCCCAGGAGTACTCTGAGCTTGTCTACAACGGTCTGTGGTTCTCCGCCCTGCGCCGGGACCTGGCCGCCTTTGTGGAGAGCAGCCAGCGCTACGTCACCGGCTCGGTGCGGGTGCGCCTGCACAAGGGCCAGGCTGCCGTGGTGGGGCGCAAGTCCCCCTACTCCCTCTATCGCTACGAGCTGGCTACCTATGATAAGGGAGACGCCTTCGACCCCAAGGCTTCTCCGGGCTTCATCCATATCTGGGGCCTCCCCACCCGCACCCAGGCCCAGGCCCAGGGCGAAGCGCCGAGAGGGCCGAAGCGTGGCAAATGACACAGGTAGAGGCACACGGCCGTGTGCCCCTACGGGCATGGCCCTCCGCCCCATCGGCCGGGTGCGCAGCCCTTTAGGCTCCCATGAGCACAGGCGCGACTACAGCCAGGTGACCGCCGAGATCATCGTGGAGCCGGAGTACACTCCCGCCCTGGAGGGCATCGAGCGCCACAGCCATATCGTGGTCCTCTTCTGGTTCACCGGGATCGCGGAGTCCGAGCGCTACGTGCTCCAGTTCCCCGCGGAGCGCCGCAAGCCCGACCTGCCGGCGGGCATCTTCGGCACCCGCGCCCCTACCCGCCCCAACCCCATTGGCCTGACCACGGTGCACCTGCTGGGGCGGGAGGGGAACGTGCTGCGGGTGTCCGGCTTGGACGCCGCCGACGGCACGCCCGTGCTCGACCTCAAGCCCTACTCCCACTGGGACTTCCACCCCGACGCCACATTTCCCAATCGGGGGCACGAGCACTAGAATGGTCGCCGTGGGTTGCCTCCGAGTATCCTCACTACCCCGCACTGAAGTGCGAAGCACCCATGCCCCCGACTTCAGTTGTGAGCGCCCAACGTGTCATTCTGAGTCCGCTCCAGGCGGACGAAGAATCCGAAGCTCGGGGACGGATTCTTCGGTAGTCCCGACAAGGTGGGGACTCCCTCAGAATGACACTTCACGGGGAACCGCATATGGACCCTAAGCATTACGTAGCCTCCCTGCCCTTCGACAGGCGGCTCTACAAGCAGGACATCGCCTGCTCCATAGCCCATGCCCGCATGCTCGCTCGCCAGGGCATCATCTCCGATAAAGACGCCGAGCACATCGTCATGGGCCTGACCTCCATCCGGGAGGAGTTCGAGGCGGGCACCTTCCCCTTCCGCCCCGAGATGGAGGACATCCACATGGCCATCGAGGCCCGCCTCACCGAGCGCATTGGCCCGGTGGCGGGCAAGCTCCACACCGGCCGCTCCCGCAACGACCTGGTGGCTACCGACATGCGCCTCTACATCAAAGAGGCGGTGGGCAAGACTGTGTCCGCCCTCCACGACCTCCAGTCGGCCCTGCTGGAGGTGGCCGAGGCCAACCTGGACGTGGCCATCCCCGGCTATACCCACCTCCAGCGGGCGCAGCCCGTGCTCTTCTCCCACCATATGCTGGCCTACTTCGAGATGCTCCACCGGGACTGCGCCCGCTTCGGCCAGGCCGGCTCCGAGGCCGACGTCCTGCCCCTGGGCAGCGGAGCTCTTGCCGGGGTGACCTACCCCCTGGACCGGGAGTTCCTGGCCCGGGAGCTGGGCTTCTCCCGCATCTCCGACAATAGCCTGGATGCTGTCTCCGACCGGGACTTCCTCCTCTCCTACCTGGCTGCTGCCGCCACCGCCATGATGCACCTCTCCCGCCTGGCCGAGGAGCTGGTGCTCTGGTCCTCCGCCGAGTTCGGGTTCATCTCCCTGGGAGAGGAGTACACCACCGGCTCCTCCATCATGCCCCAGAAGCGCAACCCCGACATGGCCGAGCTGGCCCGGGGCAAGACGGGCCGGGTCTATGGCCACCTGATGGGCCTGCTTACCACGATGAAGGGCCTGCCCCTGGCCTACAACCGGGACATGCAGGAGGACAAGGAGGGTGTCTTCGATACTGTGGATACCCTGCTGTCCACCCTGGGAGTCTTTGCCGGTATGGTGCGTAGCCTGAAGGTGAACCGCGAGGCCACTTTGCGGGCGGCCTCGGACAGCCTGCTGCTGGCCACCGATGTGGCGGACTACCTGGTGGGCAAGGGCCTGCCCTTCCGCCAGGCGCATGGGGTAGTGGCGCAGGTGACACGCTACGCCCAGGAGCAGCGCAAGGGGCTGGGGGAGCTTAGCCTGGAGGAGTACCGGCGCTTCTCCCCCCTCTTTGCCCCCGATGTGACCTCCATAACCCTGGAATCGGCGCTGGCCGCCCGCCCGGGCAAGGGCGGCACCGCCCCTGCCCGGGTGCGCGAGGCCCTGGCCCAGGCCAAGAAGCGGCTGGAGGCGTGCCGTGCTGGGTAGGGTATGCTCACACCC
>JACPQK010000148.1 GCA_016190535.1 Chloroflexota bacterium
ACGGATGTCCTCATCCTGGGGGGTGGCCTCTCGGGCTGCGTAGCGGCCCTCAGGGCCCGGGAGCAAGGTGCTAAGGTTGTCCTGGTGGAGAAGGCCGGGGTGCGGAGAAGCGGCTCCTCAGGCACCGGCAACCACTTCCTCACCACCTACCTTAACCAGGGAGAGCCCTGGGACACACCCCAAGCCTACAGCCAGTGGTATCACGACGTCCGCCACGGCCTGGTGGACCAGGGGGTGGTAGACAACCTGGTGGTAAAGAACCAGCCTGCTGTCGTGGCTTACATGGAGAAGCTGGGCATCCCCCTCAAGGACCCAGAGACCGGCCAGTACCGCCGCATGGCCCGGCCCTGGACCGAAGATATCGCCGTAGTCGCTCCCTACAGGCCCTCCTACAGCGGCCCCCGCTGCGTGGTCTACCATTTCCCCAAAGAAGGCACCAAGCCCATGCTGGCTGCCAAGGTGAGAGAAGCAGGGGCAGAGGTCCTGGAGAAGGTACACATCACCAGCCTGCTGATGTCCGGGGGCACCGCCGTAGGCGCTGTGGGCTTCCACAGCAGGACGGGCGATTTCTACACCTTCAAGGCCAAAGCAGTAATCCTGGCCATGGGTTCCCGGCCCGGCACCGGTTGGGCGTTGGCCCTGAAGGCCGGGGCGGAGCTGGCCAACCTGGAGTTCCTCAGCGTCTTCTTTTACCCCAAGTTCCATACTGCGGCCCAGGTCCTCTACGAGGTAGGCGGGATCATGCGTAACGCCCTGGGCGAACCCGTTGTGGAAAGGGAGGACCTCCCCGGCGAGCGGAGCTTCGGGTACGGACTGATCGGCGCTGCCGCCCGGGAGGTAAATGCAGGAAGAGGGCCCCTCTACATGGACTGCCGCCACCTGCCCAAGGATTTTATGGACGCCATGGAGGGGAACCGGCTCCTGGATGCCCTCCAGTTGCGGGATTACCTCCAGGTCTGTGGCATTGACCTCAGCCAGCACCTGCTGGAGATGCAGATCACTACCGGACGGGGGTCGGCCACAGGCTCCCCCAAGGGGGTCATCATCGATGAGAAGTGCCGGACGGCCGTTAAAGGGCTGTTCGTCACCGGAGACCTGGCCACCCCCAGCGACGCCCACTCCGGGGCCTGGACCACAGGCTATGTGGGCGGCGTGGAAGCGGCCCGCTACGCCGCCGAGGCTGGGGCTCCCAGGGCAGACAAGGCCCAGGTCCAGGCCGAGAAGGAAAAGGCCTTTGCCCCCCTGGGCCGGAGGAGTGGCATGAGGGCGGGCGAGTTTAACGCCGCGGTGGAGCACTCTATGAGCAACCACCTGGGCCAGGTGAGGACGGACCTGGGCCTGAAGAGCGCCCTCCTGGACTTCGAGAAGGCCGAGGAATATGCCCAGGGACTCAGGGCAGAGGACCTCCATGACCTGGTGAAGGTCCACACCGCCCGGGACATACTGCTCTTCAACCAGGCCATGACCCATGCCGCCCGGGAGAGGACGGAGAGCCGGTTTGGTTTTCTCATGTGCCACCACCGGGCCGACTTCCCCCAACGGGATGATGCCCAATGGTTCGGCGTATCCACCATTGTGAAGCGGGAGGGCGACAGGATCATAGCCTCCCGTAAACCTCACAAGACCCAGCCCGTCAAGGTAACGTGGTAGGGAGAGGAGTCACTATGCCACCCGTGATAGACCAGCAGAAATGCAATCTCTGTGGCCTCTGCGAAGAGGTCTGCCCCCACGATGTCCTCTACATGGACAAGGGCAAGCAACACATAGTGAGATACCCCCAGGACTGTGACCTCTGTGACGTTTGCCGCTGGGAGTGCCCGGAGAATGCCATCAGCCTTGACTTTCCCCTGAGCATAATCTCTAATCCGGTCACCCTCTAGTGCTTGGTAACGTCTATATTTGAGGAGGATCCCGTCATTGCGAGTCCCGACATTGCGAGTCCCGACAAGCCGGGACGAAGCAATTTCAACGCTTGCCCCCGAGGAGGTCTGGAGATTGCTTCGTCGTCCCGATGCTGCATCGTGACTCCTCGCAATGACAGTTCCGCAAGATATTGCCGGGACGGGCCACTAGTAGCAGAAGCACCAGGTATCCCGCCGGAAATCGCGAGGTGAAATGCCCATGGCTGTAGAGTTCAAGTACCTGTTTACACCCCTGAAGATAGGGCCGGTTACGGTAAGGAACCGGCTGATGACCACCGCTCACATGAGTATGCTGGTGGACCCCATTGTGCCCCTGGGCCCTGGTTTCTACGGGGAGAGGTACGCCTGCTACCAGGCGGAGCGGGCCAAGGGGGGCATCGGCCTCATTATCTACGGGCAGGTCGCCGTCCATCCCAGCACCGTATCCGGACATACCGGCATCGGCTACGATGAGAGGGCGATACCCGGCTTCCAGCTAGCCACCCGGATGATTCACGAGCACGGGGCCAAGACCTTCGCCCAACTCTACCACAACGGGCAGTTTGGCGCTGGCATTCAGTCGGGGCTTCTCTACCCGAAAGCGGCCCCCTGGGCGCCCTCGGCCAACCCCGCCTGGCTGAGCAGCGAGACCCCCAAAGAGGTGGAGGTGGAGGAACTCAAGGAGCTGGTCAGCTACTACGGCAAGTGTGCTGCCATCGCCAAGGAAGGCGGCTTCGACGGCATCGAGGTACATAGCTGCCACGGCTACCTGCTGGAGCAGTTCCTCTCCCCCTTCATGAACACCCGTAAGGACGAGTACGGTGGCCCTCTGGAGAACCGGATGAGGCTACACCGGGAGAACATCGACTCTATCCGGGCCCAGGTGGGCAACAGCATGGCGCTGGGCCTCCGTATACCTGGGGACGAGTTCGTGGAGGGTGGTCTTTCCCCCGATGACCTGAGAGAGATTGCCCAGCGGCTGGAGGCCACCGGCCAGGTGGACTACGTCAGCGTCTCCGTGTCCCGGGGCCACGGCCCCGTGCCCACGCCTACCCTCTACGATCCCCAGGGTGTCTTCGTGCCCCTGGCCGCCCACGTCAAGGAGGGCGTCAGTATCCCGGTTTTTACCGTGGGACGTATTGTGGATCCCGTCATGGCGGAGAAGGTCCTGGCGGAGGGCCAGGCCGATATGGTAGCCATGACCCGGGCCCATCTCGCCGACCCGGAGATTGGCAACAAGGCACGGGAGGG
Source organism: Chloroflexota bacterium (assembly GCA_016190535.1). Next base: position 3,153 of record JACPQK010000148.1, read on the forward strand.
CCGGCTGGAGGACATCCGGCCCTGCGTGAGCTGCCATCAAGGGTGCCTGGGCTGGATAAACTCACCCCTTAACTGTGTGCAGAACCCGGAGGTGGCCAAGGAGAAAGAATGGGGCATCGGCACCCTGAAAGTGTCTGCGCAGAAGAAGCGGGTGCTGGTGGTGGGGGGAGGGCCGGGCGGCCTGGAGGCCGCCCGCATGGCCAGCCTCCGCGGCCATGAGGTAACGCTCTATGAGAAGGAGAACGAGCTGGGCGGCCAGATAAGGCTTGCCTGCCGGCTCCCGGGGCGGAATGACCTGGAGGACTTCGCCCGCTGGCGGCGTATCCAGGTGGAGAAGCAGGGGGTCAAGGTGGTGCTAGGCATGCAGGTGACTCCGGAGATGGTGGCAGAGCTCGCCCCCGATGCCGTTATCGTAGCCACGGGGTCATCCCCCATTCGCAACGGGTTCCAGGGCTGGACCCATGCCCCCATCGCCGGTTGGGAGCAGAGGAACGTGACCATCGTGGAGGACATCCTGCTGGGCAAGGCCCAGGTGGGCAATAGGGTGGTGGTCTACGATACTGACAACCACATCAAAGGCCCAGGCATCGCCGAGTACCTGGCCGGACAGGGTAAACAGGTTGAGCTGCTCACCCGTAACCTGCACACTGGAGCAGCCCTGCCGCCGCGCATCCTGGGCCTGGTGCTGGGCCGGCTGGCCCACAAGGGTGTGAAGATTACCACCACCACAGAGCTGAGGCGGATAGTGGAGAACTCCGTAGTAGTCGCTGACCTGCTCACCGGCAAGGAAAGGACTATCGAGGCCGTGGACACCGTGGTGCTGGTAACAGGGAACAGCCCCCAGGCCAGCCTCTATTTTGCCTTGAAGGGCAAAGTCAGGGAGCTTTACAGGATAGGCGATTGCCAGGCCCCCTCCCGAGTGGACAAGGCTATTTACCAGGGTTACCACGTGGGGAGAACGCTCTAGCGTTTAGCTGACCAAGTACACGTTCTTCGATTCCGAAGCAGCCAGAACAAGTCCCCTCTCCCTCGATGGGAGATGGTCGCGTTTGGTAATGGCTCTACTACCCGCCAGGGGATTGTTTACCCTCCCCCTTGACGGAGCTTTGCCTCAAAAGGTCAAGGAGACACCGTTTTCTGTCATTCTGAGTCCTTCCGCAGAAGGACGAAGAATCCGTACCCTGGCGAAATGCCCTTCCAGGGGCTGCGGATTCTTCGGTCGTCCTTCGCCGGAAGGGATCCCTCAGCATGACATTTGAGGCAAGGCTCCTTGACGGGGAGGGCTAGGGTGGGGGTGAACGATAGGGCAGTCCAGAGAGCCCCCTCACCTTAATCCTCTCCCGCCAGGGGAGAGGATAGTGTCGGTGCGCCTGTCTCTGCAACGAAGTACCCGCCGCCAGCCGCGCTCCCGTGGTATTAGTCAACCCCTGGCCTGGTGCGGAACTCCGCCCGGACCGTCCCTAGCGGGAGCGCCGGGTGGGGTCCAGGGCATCCCGCACGCCGTTGCCAAAGAGCTGCGCTCCCAGCACGGTGACGAAGATAGCCATCCCCGGGACCAGAGAATACCACGGGGCAGTGCCCAGATAGGGATACCCGGCACGCACCATGCCGCCCCAACTGGGAGTAGGCGGTGGCACCCCTAGCCCCAGGAAGCTCAGGCCAGCCTCCGTCAGGATGGCATAGGCCAGCATGACTATGGTATAGGCAATCACCGGGGCAATCACATTGGGCAGAATGTGCCGCGACACGATTCGGGCGGGGCTTGCCCCCATAGCGCGCGCTGCAATGATGTACTCGTTCTCTCGGATGGAGAGGGTCTGCCCCCGGGTGAGGCGGGCGAAGCTGGGTATGGACACTATGCCGATAGCCAGCATCACGTTCTCTATGTCAGGACCCAGGGCGGCGATCAACACCAGGGCCAGCAAGATAGCGGGGAAGGCCCTCCAGGAATCCATGA
>JACPQK010000149.1 GCA_016190535.1 Chloroflexota bacterium
AATCCTGGACACTTAGTGCCGCTCCTCTCCTGTCGGAATGGGGACTTCCACGGTAATCTGCGTGCCCTTCCCCTCTTCTGAATGGATGTCCATACGCCCGCCTAGCAGGCGCGTGCGCTCCTGCATGCCCAACAGGCCGACACTCTGGCCAGAGGGACTAGGCCTAAATACGCTTGCAACATTGAAACCCTGACCATCATCAGCAACTACGATGCGGGCCACTGAATCGTAGAAGAACAGCCGGATATGGGCTTGCCGGGCGTGGGAGTGCTTGGCAACGTTGTTGATGGCCTCCTGAACAATGCGAAAGAGGGCAACCTCCAAATGCGCCGGCAGTCTCACTGCTGGCTGGTCCACTTCAACCGCCGTCTTCACACCTCGTTCCTGAAGGTGCGTCTCCGCATACCAGCGGATGGCAGGGACCAAGCCAAGGTCCTCCAGCGCCGTGGGGCGAAGGTCCAGAATAAGGCGGCGCATCCCTTCCAACAAACGCCTGGCGATGCCTTGCGCCTCTTGTATCTGCTCAACAGTCTCTGGCAGCGCATCCCGGAGGCCATAACGTGCACGGTCAAGGGCAATGGACAGGGCACCAATAGTCTGGGCTGTTTCGTCGTGGAGTTCTCGCGCCAGCCTGCGCCGTTCCTCCTCTTGAGCGGAGATGACCTTGCCGAGGACCTCGGTAAGACGGGCCGTCCGTTCCTTGACCTGTACCTCCAGATCTTCCTTTGTACGGCTGATCTGCTGGTAGGCATCCCTCAACTGCTGGCGCATGGCATCCAGGCTTTCAGCCAACCTTCCTACCTCATCCTGCGCATTTACCTTAACAGGGCTCTCCAAGTCACCGCCAGCCATGCGTTGCGCCGCTGCGGTCAGTTGCTCTGTGGGCTTGACCACGTGTCGGGTAGTGACCCAGGCCACCAAAAGCGTTGCCACAAAGCCCAGTATTGCTATCAGGAGAATCCTCTGGCGCAACTGCATGGGCACCGCCAGGGCCACATCTATTGGCTGCTCCAAAATGACATAGAACGGGGAAGAGCCCAGCGGCACAACGGCCATGACGTGAGCTTCAAAGGTGTCGTCAGAAGAGGGGTTGTGCAGAACAGCGGCAGCACCTCTCTGTACCACGAGATCTTGAATGAGCGGGAAATGGCGGCTTCTTTCTCCGGGCCTCTCATCTTCCCCAATCCCCAAGACGGTGAGTCCGCTCGCGTCCACCACCTCCATGTGGTACTTGGCCTCAAGCTTATCCGGTTGCGCCACTAAGGTCGTAATGTCTAGTGCTGTCCGCCAGTAAGCAGATGGTATGTAGGGGGACAGGCTGTTGACCGAGACGGTGTGCACAGCGACCAGCGCCATAGCTGAACTCGCGGGGTCAGCCACTCGCGTCACTATCGTCCCAAAGTGAGTACCACCCGATATGGCACTCGCCTGGGGGAACACTACGAACTCGGTCTCATCTACCTTGGCCGCCCAGGAAATCACCTGGGCAACCTCCTCGCTCGAACCAATCTTGGGCTCGCCAGCTACAGCAGCTACCATACCCTCACCAGTAATGACCCAGACACCGGTGACTTGGAAGAAGGGAAATGGGTCGGTCTTAGAGAGATGGCTAAGCAAGCGATACGCTGTGGCCTCAAGGCGTTCTTTATCCGCCATGAAGAGCTCAGCGGATACCTCGTCCACATCCCTCGACACATGCAGGAAATCTCTCTCCAGGATACCCGCTGTGGTGTAGGCCGTAGTCAGGCGTTCCTCATATACCAGTTGCGTTGCCTCTCGGACCGAGCGGAACCCGACGAGGGCGAACCCGCCAAACATAATGACAAGCCCTACGGCTACGTAGAGCATGATGCGTTTCTGAATTCCCAGCCGCTTGAACCGCGTCATTTTTGTGAGTCCCCCCGCGGGACTGATTATAGCTCACCGTAGCCTGGAAGGCTGCCTGGGCGTCCATACAGTCCACGCAACAGGATCCGGGGTGAGTGGCTTCCTTCACGCATGGCCGGGCAGTGCCTTTGCCCGTCCCAGGCTTGTTTTCGAAGCACGGCTGGTTTAAGCTAGAATACCTGGTATGAGGACACATGCATTGCCAAGGCTAGCCCTTCTGGGGCTTTTTCTCCTGGCCGCTGGGCTTGCTTGCCGGCCCTCTGGGCCACCGCCCCTCCCCAAGGTGGGGCAGTGGGTCCGGGGGGAGAGCCTTGCCCTGCGGGTGCTGAACAAGGGGGCCAGCCCTACGGTGGTCTATTTCCAGGACAACCAGTACTGGCAGATATCGTCGCCCTCCGACCAGGAGTTCCTGCTGCTGGAGGTCGAAATATACCAGAACGAGGCCGGGGTCATGCAGCTTAACCCGCTGAGCCGGAGGATAGAGCTGTCCGATTCCCAGGGCAACAAGTACACTCCCGCCTCCATTGTCGGCGGCACACGCCTGGATGCCCTGCCCCAGGGCTACTTCTTCGCTCCCATGTTTGTAGAGCCCGTGGCGCTCCCTCCCGGGAACAGCATCAAGGGCTGGATAGCTTTTCTGGTCCCTAAGGGCGTGTCGCCCAAGGACTTCGTCTGGGATGAGATAGACCGCATCACCGTGAGGCTGTAGCTTCTCCGTTCCCCTCTCGGGCCGCCTCTCCCGATCGTTCCTCAGTAGACCTGGCAGCTCCTCCAAGACCGATATGCTTCCGTGCTACAATAGGGCGCAGGGCTAGTCAGCTACGGCTAGCTCCTTTTGGTGTTGGTGAAAACATGAATCTGGCAGGACTGCTGCCGCTCCTGTGGTACCTCCCAGAGTATGGCCAGCTCGTCCAGGAGCTCCGTCACCGGGCTTCCCGCGGGGCTAATGCCGGGCCATGTCAGGTCCAGGTGCCACCGGTGGCCTGGTCCCACGTGCTCGCTGGCTTCTACCGGGATTTGGGGCTGTCCCTGGTGGTGCTCACCTCTGGGGCAGAAGAGGCCAAGGACCTCCGGGACCAGCTAGAGGCCTGGTGTCCGCCAGGTACGCCTGTGTATCTCTTCCCGGAGCCCGATGCTCTCCCCTATGAACGCCTGCCTTGGGACGCCACCACACGTTTTCAGAGGCTGCGGGCACTGGCCACCCTGTGTGGCACAGATGCCTCGCATCCCCCTGCCCTGGTGGTAGCCAGCGCCCACGCTGCTATGGCCAAGACCGTCCCCCTGTCCACCTTCAGGGAAGCCTCCCACAGACTGGAGGTGGGGATGAGAGCAAGCCCCCAGGCCTTGGTGGCCCGCTGGCTGGAAGCGGGCTACACCCCAGAGCATATGGTGGAGGTCCCAGGCACCTTCAGCCGACGGGGTGGCATTGTGGACGTATTCTCCCCTCACAGCGATTACCCTGTGCGCATCGAGTTCTTTGGCGAGCGCATCGAGAGCCTCCGTCTCTTCGACCCGGCCAGCCAGCGGTCCGTGTCTCCCGTGAGCCAGGCTAGCGTTGTGCCGGCGCGGGAGCTGGTGTTGCCCTCCGAGAAGTTGGAACGACTGGAGGGCAGTCCGGACGGGCTGGAGTTCTACATACCGCTCTACCATCAGGGGGCCTTCCTGGACTATCTCCCCTCGGCTTGCCTGCTGGTCATGGCTGACCCTGGCCGCTGGCGGGGTGAGGCCGAGGAGGCAGCAGCCAGGGCCGAGGAGCTGCGCCAGGAACAGGTGCGGCGGGGGGACGTCCCAGCGGACTTTCCCCACCCCTACTGGACCTGGCCTGAGGTCGCCCGCCCATGGGAGGGGCGAGCACTAGCCCTGGCGCTGGAGCCCTGGGAAAGCCGCCCGGAGACTCCGGCTCTGCACTTCGTGTCCCCACCGAGCTATGGAGGGCAGCTCCCCCTGGCCCTGGCTGAGGTGGCGGCCCGCCTTCAGAAACGGGAGAGGGTGGTGATCGTCTCCCATCAGGCGCAGCGCTTGGCGGAGCTGCTGAGGGAGGACCATAACATCTTCGCTAACCCCAGGGAGCAGGTGGGAGAGCCGCCGCCCGCTGGCTCCCTGACCCTGGTCCAGGGCGGCCTGCCCGGCGGCTTCGCAGCAGCCAGCGAGGGGCACCTGGTCCTGCTGTCGGACATGGAGGTCTTCGGCATACGAAAGCTGCGGCGCCAGGCCAGGAAGCACCCCGTTCGACAGCTCTCCCTGGCCGGGATCGCTCCCGGGGACTATCTGGTCCACGAGGACCACGGCATTGGCCGCTTCCTGGGCACCACTACCTCGGATGTGTCCGGGGCAACCAGGGAGTATCTGGTCCTGGAGTACGCCCAGGGGGACAAGCTCTATGTGCCTACCGATCACCTGCAGCGGCTGGGCCCTTACCATGCCCTGGGGAATGAACCTCCGTCCCTCAGCCGCCTGGGCTCTGGGGAGTGGGCCCGGGCCAAGGAGAAGGCGGCCGAGGCCGCCGCCAAGGTGGCCCAAGACCTTACCGAACTCTATGCCCACCGGGAGGTGCTCCCAGGCACTTCTTTCTCCCCTGATAGCACCTGGCAGAGGGAGCTGGAGTCATCCTTTCCCTACGTGGAGACACCGGACCAACTCCGGGCAGTGCAGGAGGTCAAGGCCGATATGGAGGCCCCCCGGCCCATGGACCGCCTGGTGTGTGGGGATGTGGGCTACGGGAAGACGGAGGTAGCCCTGCGGGCAGCTTTCAAGGCGGTGTGCGACGGCTATCAGGTAGCGGTCCTGGTGCCTACCACTGTCTTGGCCCAGCAGCACTACGAGACTTTCCAGGAGAGATTGGCCCCCTTCCCGGTGCAGGTGAGAGCGCTCAGCCGCTTTCGCTCCCTCAAGGAGCAGCAGGAGGTGGTCGCGGGGCTGGCGGCAGGCTCTGTGGACATAGTCATCGGCACGCACCGCCTCCTTCAGAAGGACGTTGCCCTCAAGAGGCCGGGCCTGGTCATCATAGACGAGGAGCACCGCTTCGGTGTGCTCCACAAGGAGCGGCTGAAGCAGATGCGCCGGGAGGTCGACGTCCTCGCCCTCAGCGCTACCCCCATCCCCCGCACCCTGTACATGTCCCTGGTATCCGTGCGGGATATGAGCACAATGGAAACCCCCCCGGAGGAAAGGCTGCCTATTAAGACCTACGTCTCCCCCTATAACGAGAGCCTGGTCCGAGAGGCCTTGTTGCGGGAGCTGGACCGCGGCGGACAGGTCTTCTTCGTCCATAACCGGGTACAGGACATTGAGCTGGTGTCCCGCCGCCTTCAGGACCTGGTGCCGGAGGCCCGCCTGGTTATTGGCCACGGGCAGATGCCCGAGGAGGACCTGGAGGCGGCTATGATGGACTTCGCCTCGGGCAAGTCCGATGTCCTGGTGTGCACCACCATTATCGAGGCGGGGTTGGACCTGCCCAACGTCAATACCCTCATCATATATCCTGCGGACAAGCTGGGCCTGGCCCAGCTCTACCAGCTTCGGGGGCGGGTGGGGCGTGGTCGCAATAAGGCCTACGCCTATCTCCTCTTCGACCAGTACCGCCCTATCACTGAGACGGCCCGGCGCCGACTGGGTACCATCCGCGATGCCACGGAGCTGGGGGCCGGGTTCCGCATCGCCATGAAGGACCTGGAGATCAGGGGGGCGGGCAACCTGCTGGGCACCGCTCAGCATGGTCACATCGTAGCGGTAGGGTTCGACCTGTATTGCCGCCTGCTGGCCCAGGCCGTAGAGGAGCTGCGGGCCAGGCTCCGGGGCGAGCCACCGCCCCCGTTGCCAGCGCCCGGTGCCAGCGTGGACCTGCCCCTCACGGCTCACATACCCGAGGAGTACGTTCCCCATTTGCCTAGCCGCCTCCTCCTCTACCAGCGGCTGGCCCGCACCTCGGCTCCCGAGGATACGGAGGCCATCCGCCAGGAGTGGCTGGACCGCTTCGGGCCACTGCCTCAGGCAGTGGAGGACCTCCTCTACGTGGTCAGAGTGAAGGCGCTGGCCACCAGGGCGGGCCTCTCCTCGGTAGCCGCCGAGGGCGGACACATAGTCCTCCGGGCCCGCGATAGGCTCCGGGTGCC
>JACPQK010000151.1 GCA_016190535.1 Chloroflexota bacterium
ACATTATTTACTCGATGACCATCAGCCTGGGGATAATAGTAAACGGCCTCGGATTTAAGGGGGTTGAAAGAGATTTCCACTCGGCCTCAGTCTTTGGTCCGTGGATTCTTGCTACATGCCAGGCTGGGCACAAAGGGGGCACAAAGGGGGCACAAAATCACCTCACGGGTTGTACTTGATACCCCAGGCTGAAGGGATGTTGCTGGACTCCCTCTACCAGGAGATCACCCGCTGGTGCTCGAAGAGAAGGCGGACGATTTCCTCGTAGCTCAGGCAAGGGTAGGGCGAGCGGCCGCCCCGGGCCCTATCGTCCTCGGCGCAGGACAGGATGGTCCCCGAGAAATCGGGCCGGCCCAGCACAGCGTCCTGGAGCAGGAGCAGGGCCACCTTATGGCCTGCTGCCTGCTGCTCCCTGGCCAGGGCCAGAGCCTCCCCATCGCCTATGCGGCGCACCAGATGCAGTGCTGTCAGCCCCACCACCTCAGAAGGCATAGGCGACCTCGACCTGGGCCAGCTCCTGGGCGATCTTCTGGAGGCGGACCACCTCAACACTGGAGGCGATGTCATCCAGGCTGAGGCGGCCTTCCTCCAGGGACTCCGCGTCCGCCACCACCCGGGCACCCAGCATGGCCAGGGCGTCCAAGTGCTTGGCCACGGGCTCGCCCCCGACCATCTGGGGGGACAGGGCGGTGGCCAGCCAGACCCCCTGCCCCAGCAGATAGACGTTGACCTGGTTTTCCGCCAGGGTGAGGCCCACGGCCTGGCGCAACCCCTCCGCGGCCAGTACGGAGTTCAAGGGGGAGCGCCGGATGACGATGGCTACGGGCTTCTTGTCAGGCATTTCACCCTCACCCTAACCCTCTCCCGTCGAGGGAGAGGGTAGGTATGACTCTAGCCAAGGCAGATGACGCGGTCGGCATCGTGGACGATCTGTGCCCAGTCCTGCTGGCCCCCCCACAGGATGTGGTCCACCTTGGCCACTCCCCGCTGGTAGGCATTGTGGGCGCAGAGGGAGAGGCTGGCCCCCTTCTCCGCCAGGGGGCGAAAGTGGTTGACCAGATAGACGGCGTCCTCCATGAGGAAGAGGGACACCTCGTGCCCCTGGGACCGCGCGGCCTCGGCCAGGCAGAGGGCAGTGTGCAGGTCCTGGGACCCGAAGCCGGAGAGGAGCTGGATGGCCAGCTTCATCTAGCTTTGCGCAGGGTGATGGTCCAGTCGGTGGCGTTGATCTTCTCCACGCCCAGCACCTCTTGGCCCTCGTTGGCCATGCTCCGGGGCACGTTGTGGGTGGCTGGCTCGTGGTCCACGACTACCCGGAGGACCTGACCGACCTCCATCTCCTCCAGGGCCAGCTTGGACTTGACGAAGGTATAGGGACATACCTCCCCCTTCAGGTCCAGCTCCAGGTCTACAGCGGTGACCTCGGCCATAGCAGCCTCCTCGTAGAGTGTAGCACGTAATCTCTCGCTCAAGAGAGGGGCGCACTGCTCACGCTGTCACTGCGAGCGAAGCGAAGCAGTCTCAACGTCTGTCCCCAAGCAAGCCTTGAGATTGCTTCGTCGTCCCGACGTCGCATCGGGACTCCTCGCAAAGACAGTCTTCCTCCTTAAATACAAGTGCTAGATAAAGAGGGTCACCTGGGCCTGGGCAGCATACTCCAGGAAGGCCGCCGCTCCCTGGATCTCCACTCCATCCAGCAGCTCCTCTTTCTTGATACCCATGATGCCCATGGTAGTGGTGCAGGCAATGAGCCGGACCCCTAGCTGTTTGGACAGCTCCAGGAACTGGGGGACGGTGGGCATCTTCTGTTTGCGCATCATGCGCCCCATCATCCAGGTGGCCATGGCGGTCATGCCCGGTATGGCCCCGATGATGTTGGGCACGGGCATGGGCATGGCGGGGTTGGCCAGGGGTGCTACCTGGAGCCGGGCCAGCTTCTTCTTGTTCAGGATATCCAGCCCGTAGAAGGTGAAGAAGATGCCTGCCTCCTGCCCCATGGCAGCGGCGGTAGTGGCCAGGATGAGGGGAGGGTAGGCCATGTCCAGGGTGCCTTTAGAGGCCACCAGGGCGATGCGCTTCACCTCCGTCTCTTTGTGGGCCTGGGCATGGAGCCGGGCGAAGGTCTGGGCATCCAGCACCAGAGGGCTTTCCTTGATCTGGGCCATGGCTATCCTCCCTTCCTTATCAGGAACACGTAGGTGCCGTGTTCCCCCTTCCCCTCTACCAGCGTGTGGCCCTGGGCACGGCAGAAGGCGGGGAAATCGTCGCAAGAGGCGGGGTCGGTGGCCAGCACCTGGAGCACCTGCCCTCTCTGGAGCTTGTCCAGGGCCAGGCGTGCCCGCACCACGGGCATGGGGCACAGCTCGCCCTTGGTATCCAGCACCTGGTCTGCCTTTACTTCTGCCATAGGCCCTCCTCACTTCTCGATGGGTATAGTCGGGTCGTTGCCCCACTCCACCCAGGAGCCATCGTAGTTACGTACCTTAGGGTAGCCCAGGAGGCGGAGCACGAAGTAGTCCACCGCCGCCCTCACCCCGGTCTGGCAGTAGGCAATGGCCTCCTTGTCCGGAGTTACTCCTGCCTGGGTAAACATATCCCGGAGCTCCGCGGCAGACTTGAACACCGCCGGTTGTCCGGCCACAGTATCCTGCCAGTTGACGTTGACCGCTCCCGGGATGCGGCCGCCGCGGTCGGCGCGCACGTCCTCCCCTGTGTACTCCTTGGGGGTGCGGGCGTCTACCAGGACCACGCCCGGCTTGTTCAGCCGGTCCAGGATGTCCTGCTTGGTGGCCAGCTTGCTGGGGTCAGGCCTGGCTGCGAAAGCGGCAGCGGATGCTCTGGGGGACACCCGGGTGACCTCCCGGTTCTCGGCGGCCCACTTGGGATAGCCGCCATTGAGCAGGCTGGCCTTCCCCTGCCCGTAGTACTCCAGGAGCCAGAAGAGGCGGGCGGCGCTGAGGCCGTTGTTATCGTCATAGATGACCACCCGGTGGTCGTTGCCGATGCCCAGGCTGCCCATGACCTCGGCGAACTTATCGGGGGGTGCCGCCATGCCCTGGACGGGCTGGTTTGAAGTGACCAGAGTGATGGCTAAATTCACTGCCCCCGGGACATGCCCCTCGTTGTACTTGGCGGCGGCCCGCAGGTCAACGATGCGCAGGTCGGTGTCGTTGAGGTGCTGGGCCAGCCAGTCCGTCTCCACCAGGAGCTGCGGGTTGGCAAAGCCAACGGGCGCTGGCGTGCTGGTGGGCGCCTGAGTGGGCGCCGGAGTGGCCGTAGCCGCCGGGCCACAGGCCGCCAGCACCAGAAGCAGGATGCCTGACAGGGCCCATAGCTTGCGATGCATATTCATGCCTCCTCATCAAGCTGTCTATATTTGAAAGCCCCCTCCCTCTTTCTCCCTCCCGCAGGGGGAGGGAGGGGAGTCCCCCTCTCCCTCGACGGGAGAGGGCGCGGGTGAGGGTGACAACCGTGGATGCAGTACTACCCCTTTCGCCGGGTCAGCACCAGCCGCCACTCGGCACCGTTCTGGTGGACCTCCACGCTCCAGCCCAGGCGCTGGGCCTGGGGAGGTATGGTCTCCAGGGCCGGGGGGTGGTCGGTGAGCACCTCGATGGCCTCGTCCCCTTTGGCCTTCTTCATGGCCTCCACAGCCTTCATCATGGGATAGGGGCAGATCTCTCCCCGCACATCTACCTTCATACTAGAGCCTCCGAATAATCTGAATACCCACCAGGGCACCCAGGGCCAGGCCCAAGGCGAAAACCCAGCCGTTGAGGGCCAGGGCGGGCACCGCGGAGAAGAAGGCGCCAATGGTACAACCCAGGCCCAGCCCCGCCCCGTATCCCAACAGCACACCCCCGCCCAGGGACTGGGCGAAGCGACGGCGCTGGCGGGGCACCCGCCACTTGAACTCGCCGGCCATCAGGGCACCTACCAGGGAGCCCGCAATGATGCCCCCGTTGATGAGCAGGCCCCAGGTGAAGAGGCCGTGGGTGGCGGCCCCCCCCACGTGGCAGCCCTCCACAGCCTCCATGCCCAGCAACTGGGGGTAAGCACCGCCCAGACGGGTGGCGAACCACTCGCCCCAGCGCCACACCTCCCCGGCAACGCCCCAGGGCCGGGAGAACAGGTAGAGGAAAACGTTGAGCAAGCCCAGGACCACCCCGGCAGTAATCACCGGCAGAGGACGGCGGAACAGGCCCCGGCCCATCTCGGCCAGACGACCGGAGACGCCCTCGGGAGCCGGGGGCGCAGCCTCCCGGCGGGGGGACACCAGGCCACCCCGGGACTCCCACCAGAGCACCGCCAGGTAGGCGGCGGCAATGGCCAGCATGGTCAGCACCACCGCCCCACCCCAGCCCAGGGACTGGGGCAGCCATACCTGCGGGGTCCCCTCCATGACCGTGCGCCACCACCAGTTCCAGGTGTAGGCGGCGAAGCTGAGCCCCACCATCATGCCGATAACGGCTACCCAGGAGGCGAGATAGCCCTCCCCCATGCGGTAGAGGTTGCCGGAGACGCAGCCCCCGGCCACCACCATGCCGATGCCGAAGATGGCACCCGCGATGAGGGTATGGGGCCCGAGGGGAAATACCGGCGCACCGGCGGGAAAACGCCCCGCCACTATAGTGGGGGCATAGGTGTACATCACCAGGGCGAAGCCGGGGGTAGCCACCGCCAGTCCCGCCAGGATACCCTTCATCACCCTGCCGTCGCGCAGCAGGAAGAGGTCCCGGAAGGCGGAGGCGAAGCAGAAACGCCCCCGCTGGAGCACGAAGCCGAAGGCCAGGCCGAAAATCCAGATCAGGGCCAGGCTAGGCAGGCGCGCCCGCAGGTAGAGGGCCAGGAGGGTGGCCCCGGCCAGGGCCAGCAGACCTAGCCAGGTCTGCCTGCTCAACCCAGCGAGGGCGGGCCGGGTGGACACGGCCTCAGCCGACATGGAGCCTCACCACCAGATCTTCTTCTCCATATCGGGCTGGAGCTGGGCTAGGTCCGAGGTCCAGAGGCGGGTAGAGAGGTATTTCCAGCCGCCGTCGGCCAGCAGCATGACGATGTTCCCCCGCTCCATGGTGCGGGCGATACGCCGGGCCACGTGGAGCACCGCCCCCGAGGAGATGCCGGCGAAGATGCCCTCTTTCTCCGTCAGCTCCCGGCTGGCATGGAAGGCGTCCTGGCTGTCCACCATGATGCGGCTGTCCAGCAGCTTGAGGTCCAGGATGGGGGGGATGAAGCCTTCCTCCAGGCTGCGCAGCCCGGAGATGGTGTCTCCAGGCCGGGGGGCGGCAGCCACCACCCTGGTCTCCGGGTTGGCCTCCTTGAGGCGGCGCCCGATGCCCATCAGGGTGCCCCCAGTGCCCAGCCCGGCGACAAAGGCGTCCACTCGCGGCAGGTCGTGGAGAATCTCCACAGCGGTAGTCTCGTAGTGGGCCAGGGGGTTGGCGCTGTTGCCGTACTGGAAGATGTTATAGAAGGCATCGTCCCACTGGACCATCCGCTGCACCTGGATGATGGCCCCGTTGGTGCCCCGGCTGGCCTCGGAGTAGACGATCTTGGCCCCGAAGACCTCCAGCATCTGGGCGCGCTCCGGGCTCACGTTCTCCGGCATGACTACGGTGAGACGGTAGCCCTTCACCCGGGCCACCATGGCCAGGGAGATACCGGTGTTGCCGCTGGTGGCCTCCAGGATAGTGCGGTCCTTGGTAAGCTCTCCGCTAGTCTCGGCCGCCTCGATCATATACCTGGCGATGCGGTCCTTGAGGCTACCCGTGGGGTTGTGGCCCTCCAGCTTAGCAAAAAGATGCACCCCCGGCTTGGGGCTCAGGTTGGGGAGCTCCACCAGGGGGGTGTGGCCTATGGCCTCTAGGACACCCTTATACAGCATCGCTATTGTGGCGGGGCAGGCCGCAGAACTCCTCGTAGTCGATGAGCTGGGTCACGGTGGGGTTATCCCCGCAGACGGGGCAGCGGGGGTTGCGCTTCAGCTTCACCTGGCGGAACTCCATGGCCAGGGCATCGAAGAGGAGGAGCCTCCCGCCCAGGGGCCTGCCCACCCCCAGGATGAGCTTCATGGCCTCCACGGCCTGGATCAGCCCCACAATACCGGGCAGCGCCCCCAGGACGCCGGCCTCCTGGCAGGAGGGCACCATGCCCGGGGGGGGTGGCTGAGGGTAGAGGCAGCGATAGCAGCCCTGGCCAGGCAAGAACACGGTGGCCTGGCCCTCGAAGAGGAAGATGCTGCCATGGACGTTGGGCTTCCTGGCCATGACGCAGGCGTCGTTTACCAGGTAGCGGGTGGGGAAATTGTCGGAGCCGTCCACCACCACGTCATAGTTGGCTATGATGTCCAGGATGTTCTCGGAGGAGAGGCGGACCGGGTGGGGTACGACGTGGACATCGGGGTTGATGTCGGCGATGGTCTCAGCGGCCGAGACCACCTTGGGCCGGCCCAGGTC